>JAPXME010000078.1:0-8874 GCA_033809185.1 Clostridiaceae bacterium | reverse complement strand
GTGCTTTTACTGCAGTAGCTGCAACTATAGGTAATATCGGGGCAGGGCTGGGCCTTGTAGGGCCTATGGCTAATTATAGTTTCATCCCTACAGCCGGGAAATATCTGCTTTCTTTCCTGATGTTGTTAGGCAGATTAGAACTCTATACGGTCCTTGCCCTTTTAGTTCGTTCATTCTGGAAAGAATAGTAGATCTTTTCCAAAAGTAGAGAGAGGAAAAAAAACATAAGTGTGGAACTATATTATCAAGAAGGTGGTGGGTCAGATGTGGAAAGGAAGAAAAATTATTCTCCAGCAATTAGAGGAGAAGCATGCTGAATTATTACAAAAATGGTACGTAGATCGGGATTTTCGTTTAGGTTATGATGAATACGCCAGTGTAGACTTATCTACCATCCGGAATGAAATTAGACAATCTACGGCAGATATTCGTGACCCTAAGACTAATAAGGTGGTGTATCTGGTAACTAGGAAGGTTGATCAGAGGCCTATTGGTTTAGCTTGCCTGCGGGAT
Organism: Clostridiaceae bacterium; assembly: GCA_033809185.1. GTDB lineage: Bacteria > Bacillota > Peptococcia > DRI-13 > JAPXME01 > JAPXME01. The sequence continues at coordinate 8,361 of JAPXME010000078.1, read as the reverse complement.
TTGGATCGACGGAATGGACACGCCGAGATAGTTATGGGTATCGGGGAAAAGGATATGCGTTTATCAGGCTATGGAGTAGATATTCTCATAGTCCTCTTAGATATTATCTTTTATGAATTAGGGCTGGAAAAAGCTTATATGAAAATCTTTGATAACAATAATCTGGGTTTAAAGAGTGCTCTTAGTTTCGGTTTTATTACTGAGGGCAAGATGCGCAAACAAGCCTTTGTGGAAGGCAAATATGTGGACCAATGGATACTTGGTCTGTTGAAAGAAGAATATGAGAGCTTATCCATAGTCCCCAAATGGAAAAAAAGATATCAGTAAGGTAAGGTGATAGCTTATTTAAGCACCTTCGGGTGCTTATTATTTTCGGTTATCTGCGAACATTAATTATGGTGGTGTAGACAGAGGATGAAGGACCCTAAAGTCATCATTGAGTATAAGGATATTAAAAACTCAACGGGCAAAGTGCTTAATGGCAATATCTATCTCCATATTTCTAAGCGGCTTAATCCTGAGGAACAGCAGAGACATATCAGACAGCTGACGGAGAAATTGCAGGATAAGATTAACTGGGCCAAAGGCTTTAAATTCAACTCCAGGATGTTGATTAAGCATGACCAAGATCTCTTGCGCTTAGCCGATACAATTAATAAGACCTATTATAATCTGCCCTTAGAGGGTGCTGCTTTTCATAAACAAAAAAGCACCTGGGGAACTTGCAGCTTAAAAACTAGGCGCATCTATATCTCTCATTGTCTGATTAATGCTCCCTTAGAAATCCTCTGGTATGTAGTAACCCATGAAATATGCCATTTAGCTGAACCTAATCATACTGAGAAGTTTTGGGAACTTGTCGGTAAGGCTTGTCCCAGTTACAAATATGCCCGGAAGATGCTGAAGGCCTATGGTCTACAACTTAATCAATAAAAGGTGGGGAAAGATGTCTTACGAAACTAAATTACAAGAGATGGGTCTGGAGTTGCCTCCAGCACCAAAACCAGTAGCAGCTTATATACCGGCTATAAGAGCAGGTCAATTTATTTATACTTCTGGTCAATTGCCTTTTGTTAATGGAGAGTTAAGGTATCAGGGTAAGGTTGGCGGCACTGTAAGTGAAAATGAGGCTTATGAAGCTGCTAAGATTTGTGCCCTGAATTGCTTAAGTGTAATTAAGGCTCAGCTTGGTTCCCTGGATAGAATCAAACAAATTATCAAGGTAACTGTCTTTGTCAGCAGTGCCCCCGGGTTTAACAAACAGCCTCAAGTAGCCAATGGGGCTTCTGAGTTTCTCTTCCAACTTTTCGGAGAAGCCGGCCAACATACTCGTTCAGCCGTAGGGGTTAATGAGTTGCCGCTGGACGCTGTTGTGGAAGTAGAAATGATTGTACAAGTTGAGGAATAATAGATTACTGGGAAATGGCCGCCTATAGAAAGCCTATAGAATGTGGACATTTCCTTTTTATGTGTCTACTTGAGTTGTAGATTAATCAGAGGATAATTGATGGTGATCTTTAGATTTGACGAGGTGAAAGAAATGCGTAAGCTGGAAGAGATTGAAATCTTAAGAGCTATAGCTTGTCTTGCTGTGGTTATGATCCACATTACTGCCTTCGTCATATTCTCCGGAAATGTTGGGAAAATTCCGGCTCTGGTTCTGTCCTTTATTAATGCTTTCTCAGTCTTTGCTGTGCCAGCATTTTTGGTTGTTAGTAGCTATACTCTAACTTATCAATACCAGGATAGAAAATTGGAGCTGGGCCGATTTTACCAGAAAAGGTTCTCCCGAGTAGTGGTGCCCTATATTGTGTGGACTTGCATCTATTATGGGATTTTCCTTATACTAAACACGGCACAGTTGTCTTTTCCACTGTTGCTAAAAAACCTAGTCTTTGGTGATATGGTCTATCATCTTTATTTTGTAGTATTAATACTACAGTTTTATCTGCTGTTTTTTGCCTTTCGTTATCTTTGGAGCCGTTTCAATAAGCTAGTGATGCCTCTAGTCTATTTAGTTGTGAATATTCTATTTATGCGCTATGCTAATTTTATGTATATCGATCGAGTTTTTTTGCGCTATATCTTTTTCTTTGCTTTAGGTGGGTATATGGCCTATCATCGTGAGGCTGTGCTTAATTTCTTAAACCAAAGAAAAATCAGAAGGTTATTAATCATAGGATATCTACTGCTAGGCGCTTGGGCGGGTATTCGTTACTATCAAAAATTCGTTTTACAAATGTCTTATGATACTTTTAGTGAGAATATGTATTGGCTATTCTATTGTACAGTAGCTTTACTATGCTATTGGAGTATTAGTCAATATCTGGCTTTGCGTACACCTGCCACTGTAAAAAGGGTTTTCATAAGGGTAAGTGACGCTTCTTATTACATATACTTGGCTCACCCCTTAGCCCTATATTTAGCGCAAATTATCCTCGGAAGAATTCCAGGGGCTTCGCCGGGATTCAAGCTGATCTTGACCTTAGCCTTAGTATTAGGAGGAGTATTTCCGCTGTCAATTTTTTATCAGGAGCATAAAGGGTATTTCAAGAAGAAACTGTTATCTATATTAGGATTCTGAGCTATAAAAAAACTGGTATCAAGGAGTAAACTTTATGTCTAAGAAGAAAAAAATTATCTTAATAATTATCATAGCGGTTATTGTTGCAATTCTCCTTTGGATGAAGGGATGTCAAGGTGAGATTTTGGGCCAAGTTTATCAAGGGGAAGGCTTTGTTTTCACTTTGCCTGATTCTTACCGGCAGACGGAACGCCATAATGACGAACTCGTATTAACATTTCAAAATGAGACAAGTACAGTGAAGGTCTATGCTCAACCTACGAATAATTTGCTTTCAGCAATTACTTATATTGGTTATGGTAATGAACAGCTCGTGCAGGGTAAGGCAGGCTTTAAGATTGAAGAAGAGCGAACCGGTTGGGCCAACTTTCGGATTAACAGGGAATTTGCCTACACCCGGCCAGTGCTGCAAAAATTAGGAAATGATCGTAATTATTATCGGGAGATTAATCTTATTGATCCGGTAAATCAGCGGGTGGTCACCTTTTGGGGTAAGACAACTGCTGAATACAGTGAACAACTCAAAGAGGATCTCCGGTCTGCAGTTAAGAGTTATTCCTGGAACGGACAGTCCATTGTTTCCTCCAGCCAAGAAGCTATTGAACCATCTTCACCCCATATTAAGTATCAAGGGACAAGAATTGATTTGGATATTCCTCCTGGGGAGATAGTATGGGGCAGATTCTTCCCAGGTTATCCTAGTGTCCCGGAAGCGGCTTTAGCTTTGGAGCAGAGTGAAGAAGCATTTGACCATAAATTTGAATTCGTCATGGATTATAAGATGTTTTTAGCTGGAGATCCTTTTCCGGCGGAAGCCATTAATCGAGCCTACGATGATGGACGGGTCTTGATGGTGACCTTACAGCCTTTTACTGCGGATCTTAACTGGATTGCTATTCCAGAGATAATTGAAGGTAAGCATGATGATGAGATACGCAAATGGGCAGAAGGCTTCAAACAAATAGGAGAACCTATTTTTGTCCGCCCCTTAAATGAAATGAATGGAGACTGGGATCCTTGGTGTGCCTGGTTTTATGGCAAGGATACTGAGCTATATATCCTAGCCTGGCGGCATATAGTAGAGATATTCCGTGAGCTAGGAGCAACTAATGTTTATTTTGTATGGAATCCTCATGACCGTTCCTATCCTAATTTTCTCTGGAATAATTCTCATCTCTATTACCCAGGAGATGAATATGTAGATTGGGTAGGTTTAACCGGTTATAACAACGGGACAAGCCATCCAGGCGATGTCTGGCGAGAGTTTGATGAGATATATGAAGCTCTTTATCTAGATTACTTGCAGCGCTATAGTGATAAGCCTTTTATGATTACAGAATTCAGTTGCAATGAAGTTGGTGGTGATAAAGCCAAGTGGATAGAGAAGGGTATGGCTTCCTTAGCTAAGAATTATGGGAACATCAAAATTGCCACCTGGTTTGACAGTCAGGATAACTTGTGGCTTTATCAGCTGGATTCTTCACCTGAGGCTTGGTCCGCTTTCCGCCAAGGCTTAAAGGATAATGCTTATTATACAGGGGCTGTGAAGAAACGAGCTTCAGGTAAATAAAGAGGATAAGGCATATATTTTCTAAATTTTTTGTTTATATAGGTGAAAAAGCAATAAAAAATCGCTGCCTTAGAGCAGCGACTTTTATATATCTTATGTGCTATAAATACGTTATGCTTCCCTTTAACCTTTTTTAATAGCTTGAGCTGTGGCCTGATCAATTTTGCGGCAGAGGGCAACAAGGAGCTTAACGGTATTCTGATAATCCTCTAAGTTGAAGATTCCATAATGGCTATGGATATAGCGCGTTGGGAAACTTAGAACCACGGTGGGGACTCCTGGGCCGTATTTGTGAACCGAACCGCCATCTGTACCGCCGCCCATTAAGGTATTGAATTGAAGAGGAATATCTTGTTCCTTGGCAGTGCTGATAACCAAATTCCTTAGGGTCAGGTTGCCAATTAGTGAAGCATCGGCTAAGGTGAGGACTGGTCCCTGGCCAAGTTTAACTTCGGAACTTTCTTTTTCCAGGCCAGGTGTATCTGTGGCGATAGTAACATCGACCACGAAGCAGATATCAGGTTGGACCAGATTAGATGCCGTGGTGGCTCCTCTCAGGCCAACTTCTTCTTGGACAGTACCTACACCATACACGGTATTGGGATGGTCCTCATCTTGTAAGGCCTTAATTACTTCAATAAACGCGGTGCAACCTAAGCGATTATCCAGGGCTTTGCCCATGTACATACCTTTTTGGCCTAAGGCATGAAAGCTTGTATCCGGCACAATAGGATCGCCTAATTGAACACCCATCTCCAGAGCCTCATCTTTACTGCGTGCTCCGATGTCGATGAACATCGCCTTTTTTTCAACGACTCTTTCTTTTTCTTTGGCACTTAACATATGGGGTGGAACAGAGCCAATTACCCCAACTAAATCGCCCTTGGCTGTCTTGACGATTACCTTTTGGGCCAGTAGAACTTGATCCCACCAACCTCCAAGTGGGAAAAACTTAATAAAACCTTTTTCAGTGATGCTATTAACCATAAAGCCGATTTCGTCAATGTGACCGGGAATCATTATTCTGGGGCTGTCTGCTGAGCCTTTTTTTCTGCAGATTAAACTGCCCAGGTTATCTTGACTGAATTCTGCCTCTCCTTGTAAAAATGTGCGGATTAATTCCTTCACGGGCCCTTCATAGCCAGAAGGACCGTGAGACTGACATAATTGTTGGATCATATCTATACTGTTCATTAATGCGCCTCCAATTGTTTTAAATCTATAATAGATATTATATCCCAAGGAAATGATTTCCCCAAGGGAGATCCTTGTATAAAATGTAATTATTGTTTATAATAAATTTGTAATAATAGTAATAATTATCATTGGCATTATGGAGGTGATAGGAATGGCAAAAACTCAACGCATGACTAAACAAAAAAAGGTTATTGTTGAAGTTTTGCGTAATACCAACACACATCCTACTGCAGACTGGATTTATGAGCAGGCCAAGAAGGAGATTCCCGGCATATCTCTAGGCACTGTATATCGTAACTTGAACCTCTTAAAGGAAGCAGGGGAGATCTTAGAGCTGAACTATGGTAGTACCTTTAGCCGTTACGACGGGAATCCCGCGAATCATTACCATTTCCACTGCACAGAATGTGATAGGATTTATGATATTGATTTGCCTGGTAATTGCAAGGTGGTTGATGAAAATACTAGTTTAGACGGACATCTTGTAAAATCACACCGTCTGGAAGTATACGGCATTTGCCGGAGCTGTTTACATTAATAAAAGTAGGTATTATATTATTCTTATATTCTATTAGCCTGACAAAATTTTTTGTTAGGCTATATTTTATGTATGTTTGACTTAAAAATAGCTAAATTCACAGATACTCCTCACATGGAAAAAATCGCTAGGAGCTTAGAGTAGTTACAGCTTAGAGTTTATGCTAACTTAAGGTCTGGACGGTTATATTTGTAGAAGAAACCTAGCTGTGCTAAAATTGAGATGTATTGGTTGAAAGATCTCTGGAAATATTTGAACTATTGATCCGGAAGGTGGAGAATGCATGGAGGTCTATGCTTTAGTGGGACCCAGTGGTACTGGAAAAAGCCACCGTGCCATGGTCGTGGCCTACGAAAATGGCATTGATACAGTAATTGATGATGGCCTACTAATACGTGATGGTATGAAGATTGCTGGCAAGTCGGCCAAAAGAGAAGCTACGGCCTTACGTGCCGTAAAAAGGGCGATATTTCTGGACCCTGACCACGCCCATGAAGTGAGAGAAGCTATTAGTAGAGAAAATCCGGAGAAGATTCTAATTCTAGGAACTTCTGAACGGATGACGAAAAAAATTGCTCTGGCCCTTGAATTGCCTGAACCCTCAACAACAATCAGAATTGAAGATATAGCAACGGAACGAGAAATTAAATTAGCTAATGAATTAAGGCAAACCCATGGGATGCATGTCATTCCTTTGCCTTCTATAGAGGTAAAACGGGATTTTCCTGGCTATCTTGTGGATCCCTTGAAATACTTTTTCAGCAAAAAGAACGAAAATCGTCGCAAAATAGGTGAGAAATCTATTATCAGACCTAAATTCAGTCAGATTGGTAAACTAATTATTACAGAAAATGCGATGATCCAACTTACGACATATATTACTCTCCAAAACAGTAGAGTAAGCTCTTGCAATAAGGTCCAAGTTGAGATGAAGGACGAAGGGGCCACAATTAGAATGGAGATTACGGTACAATACGGCTGTAATTTGCCGGAAGTTGCCCAAAGCGTGCAAAATAGCGTTAGTCGTAATTTAGAAAACCTTACAGGATTAATAATTTACGGTGTCCATGTTATTATCAAGTCTTTAGATGTTACAAAATTAGAGGGAAAAGAGGAATAATAATGTATGAGGCTGCTTTTACTGAGTGGCTGCAAAGTGGCGGCCAGATTTCTATTCCCCTCCGACTCCTGCAAAAAATGCAAATTCTGAATATTCCTCCTGAAAAATTAGGTTATTTGGTACTAGCCTTGGCGAAGAGCCAAGAGAAAATGCCTCCGGAGCAACTGGCTCAGGACCGTTGGTTAAAGTGGGCTCTCAATGAAGGTTGGGCTGTATGGGCGGGGGAAGGAGACGATAAATATATTTCCTTTTCACCGCTATGGAATAATCTTTTTCAGGATTGGCAGAAGTCAACCCAGTCTGTTCCAGAGTATAAGGCTGAGTTTGATTATGCTAGGATTGTACAGTGGTTAGATAAAACAAGGGGCAGCCTTTCTACTACTCTGACTGATAAGCGTTATATCCAAGAGTTTAATCTTAAATATGGCTGGTCAACAGAATTTATTATAGCTTTCTTGGAGCTATATTTTGAAAAAACTAATAGCCAAGGCCATGATTATTACTATCTGGCCCGTAAAGTTTATAATAGCGGTATTGATACGATAAACGGCTTAATAAGTTTTATGAATCGGCAGGACTGGACTTTACATAAGGTGGAAGAAATCAAAAAATATATCGGTAAAGGGCCGGTGACTTTAGGAGAGAAGGAACTTTACCTCAAGTGGCAAAATCAATGGAAGTTAAGTCATGAGTTGATCTTAAAAGGTGCAAAATCTATGACCAGAACTAATAATCCTAATTTCAACTACTTAGATAAAATCTTAGAAGACTGGTGGAAAAAAGGAATCAAAGAACCGGCTGAAACAGAAAAACTCTTAAAAAGTAGGCCGCTCAAACAACCATCGGGAGGCAACAGTAGCAAACGCCGAGTTGCGCCTGTAGGAAATAGAGATCTAAACAAAATTATTGGGATAGATTAGACAGATTAGGTTGGTGATCTAAAGGTGCCGGGAACTGATCGTGCCTTGAAGAGAGAATTGAAAATACAGGAATGGGAACAAAGAATACAGCTACTATATCAGAATTATCCTCGCCTAGCCGAAATAGACAGTTTGTATAAACAGATGGCTCTAGAACAGGCTCTAATTGGAATAGGAAAAAATAAAATGGATATGTCTGCAGAAGAGCTTGAGCAAGCCATGATCTCTTTGCAGGAAGAGAAAAAAAGAATTTTAGACTCAGAAGGTATCAATGAAAAAATTTATGATATCTGGTGGGATTGCTCTGAGTGTAAGGATACTGGTTATATCAAGCCGGGACAAAAATGCTCTTGCGTCTTAAAAGAGGAAGAAGAAAAGCGCTGGAAAATGAGCGGTTTAGGTCCGGAACAACAGCAGCAGACCTTTGATAAT
>JAPXME010000077.1:0-8921 GCA_033809185.1 Clostridiaceae bacterium | reverse complement strand
CTGGTATACTGCTCATCTATCAAGCTCATAAGCAGGAGATTATACTCACTTTCTTTTCCTGCCTCATAGTAATAGGAAGAGCGAGGAAGTCCTATGAGTTCACATTGTCTATAGATGGGTATCTTTGGATTCATTGGCTCGATCATTTTACGCTCTTCCTCCACTGAGGATAATAGATTTTTTTTTGAGCCATTCTAACTCTACTTTCAGTTGTCCTATCTGTCTATATAGCTCTGCTTCTAAGTCTTCTTTCTCTTTCTCTGCCTTTGCTCTTTTATCACTGAATATCGATGGTAATTCTTCAAGGAGTTGCTTCTTCCATTTCATTATCTCTCTGGATGTACCCCATAGGCACTGGATATTTCTCTTATAGTCTTATCTCATTCGGTGCTTCTAAGGCTATTTTAGCTTTTAGAGCTGCGTCATACTTTTTTCGGATGTCACCCATTTTCTTATCTTTCTTCTTTCCATTTTACAGGTTAAATACACCTTATTACTCTGTCCAGTTTTCGGGGTCCATTATAGATATAGATTGTTTGGAAGCTATCTTGAAGAACATACAGAAAAGATGGCCTTTAATGTAGTATTTGCCCAACTTGCCCTCTGGAATATAGGAAATATCCTTTGTATCTTCTTTGTAACCCTAAGGTATAGGAAGAATTTTCAAGCAGCCTCAGCGGCTGTTGACAAGTTTAATTTCTTGATATAAAATATCGGATATCAGATGCTAAATACGATTAGTATTAAAATAAGTTTATAAGAATAGGATCGGGGGTTTTTAATTGTCACGTGTAGGAGCAGCACATAAGGACTTAGTTGTTCGTTATCACATAAGCGATCAGATATACAAGTTGTTAAAAAGTCAGATTGTTGAAGGTTTTCTAAAACCAGGGCAGGAAATTTCAATTGATGAAATAGCTAAGATGTATAGTGTAAGCAAGACACCAGTTAGAGAAGCGTTGCACTATCTTGAGGGAAGGGGGCTAATTGTAAAGAATGGAACCGGGAAATTATTTGTGGTTAGCCTTTCTCCTCAGGATGTTCTCCAGGTTTGTGAACTCCGAAAAATGATAGAAGTCTATGCCTTAGAGCGATCTTTTAACCAGATTCCTCGAGAAAAGGTAATAGAAAATCTTGAAACCTTGAAGAAAGCTAAGGAGAAACTTGATGAAGGAGATCCAACCTTTTTTTATCAAGCTGATACTGATTTTCACAGCATGATCTTTCAATATGGTGATAATTACTGGTTAGAGCGGGTTGTTTTTCAGCTAAGAGAGCTAATTGAGATAACACGAAAGCTTTTTCCCTCTCTCGAGCGATTTCAACTTTCACTGGAGGAGCACGTTGCTATCGTAGAATCACTACTTGAAGGCGATAAAGAAAAAACTGTTAAAGAATTGGGAAATCATTTAGAATCCGTTAAACTTCAGCTTTTAAATGCTTTTCAAGAAAGACAGGAATTGGAAAAAAATAGAAAATAGAAAGTAGGCTTTCCGGAGGAATATGGAATACTAAAAAGGGGGTGAGAAAATATACTTCTTTAAGGTTTCTGCTTGTTTAGTCGATGTTTATTAACTTTTGAAGGGGGTGTATCATTCATGGTTTTAAGGCAAAGGGTGTTTGTGTTGGTTATAAGTTTGGCAGTAGTGTTGATAGTGGGAGCTATGCCAGTAATAGCTAAAGAAGTTTTGCGAGTGACAAGCTGGCAGTTTGGAGAAACTGGATACGATGTTATGTGGAATGAGATCGAAACAGCGTTTGAGGCAGAGTTTCCAGATATAGAAATAGAAAGAGTGGAAGCAGCCGGGGCGAATTATTGGACTAAGATTTTTGTAGACATCGCATCTGCTTCGCCTCCGGATATCATACATGTTACATCAACTGTTCTAGCACAGTTCATTGGTATGCAGAAGCTTGAAGCCCTTGATAACATAATGGATACGTCTGATATCAGAGAGAACTTTGTACCAGGGCAGTTAACTGTGGGAGCTCGGGACGGAAAGATCTACGGCTTAGTTACAGGGGGGCGTACATTACAACTCATCTATAACGGAAAACTTTTAAATGAAGCTGGCATTGAGGTTCCCCAAAATGAGACGGAGCTTTTAGAAGGTGCGAAGAAGATAAGGAACCTAGGTGCAGATATATACGGTTTAGGCTTGGAAAATGATTTACAAAATGATGAGAATACTTATGAATATCTACTAAACTTCGTTGCGGGCCAGGGAGGTAATTTTGTGCGTGGTGGTAAACCAACGGCAACTGCTCCAGAGACTATCGCAGGCATGAAATTTTATAAGAGTCTTTGGGATGCAAATATAAGTCCCAAAGGCTTGATTGCTATGCAGCATCGGGATTTGCTAACACAGGGTAAGATGGGCATGTATATCGATGGTCCATGGAATTTCCCGCAAATAAAAGAACTTAATCCTGACCTGTACCCACATATGGGGGCAGCTCTTAACCCGTGGGAAAATCATGCGGCTACTGGCGGAGCACATCATTTCCTCACTGTTCCGAAGGATGCGAAGAACAAAGATGCAGCATCAAAGTTCATAGAGTTCTGGTCCAGAGAAGAGTGGCAACGGAATGTGTTTACTTACACAAGTATGGTGCCTGGTCGTATGAATGTTATACCAGAGGAGGCCTTGCAGGAAATGCCCTACATGATTGCTTATATTGAGGGCCAAAAATATGCGATTCCAGTTGCTCCAGAGGGATTGGAAAAATATGCGGCGGAAGTCATGCACGAGGTAGTTAATAGTTTAGGAAAGATCTTATTCTTCGAGGCTACTGTGGAATCGGAGATGGAGCAGCTTCAGAAAAAGATAACTGAAATAGCTGTAAGGTAGCTAATTAATATTATTACAGTAGCAAAAAGAAGTTATTGAGGTTGAAAACTTCTTTTTGCTACTGTAATAAAGAGGAGGAATCTATGGATGGATTAAAGTCAACCCTAAAGGCATTCCCTGTATTATTAATCATTCCCTCTCTCGTAATTCTAAGTATCTTTCTATTTTACCCTCTGGTTAGAACTATCGTAATGAGTTTCTATTCACTACCTCTGCTTGATCCCGCTTCTTATGGGAGTTTTGTGGGTCTGGGCAACTATGTCAAGCTTGTGCAGGACGGGGGATTCTGGGAGGCCTTCCTTCGGACAGTATATTACACAGTTGCTGGCGTAGTAGGGGCATACGTAATGGGTTTAATTACTGCACTTGTATTGGCCTCCAAAATGGGGAGTCGGGGTTTAATAAGAGTGCTCATAATTAGTCCATGGGCCGTCCCTTATGTAGTAGCTGCTTTTACAGGTCGCTTTATGTTTGACTATCAGTATGGGGCAATAAACTTGATGCTGAAATATGTTCATCTAATTCCGGAAAATATAGGATGGTTGATGGACGCGGATCTAGCGCTCTTGTGCTTGATTGTCGTAACAATATGGAAAGAATTTCCATTTGCTACCTTAATGCTTTTGGCTGGTATTCAATCTATTTCTCAGGATTTTTATGATGCAGCTAAAGTTGATGGAGCTGGTATATTACAACAGTTCTACTATGTGACGTGGCCCCAACTTAGAAATATTACGAACGTAGCCCTTATTCTTCTTACAATACGGATCTTCAAACTTTTTACCTTGGCTTTCGTCATGACCGGGGGGGGGCCAGGCGATGCTACTGAACTTCTTATCTTAAAGACTTACTTTGAGAGTTTTAGAAAATTTAATTTTGGCTATGCCAGCGCTATGGGCACAATTATGTTAGTTATAGTTATGATGTTTTCTGTTATTTATTTTTCGTTGCAAAGGGAGGAGCTGGAATAAGATGAGAGGAAGAATTCTTAGTTATAAAAGATTGGGTAAATGTGCCTATATCTTGTTTATCGTCGTACTTACCTTAGTAATATTATTTCCTCTGTACTTGATGGTTGTTACAGCTCTTCAGCCTGCTGCTACAGTTAGTAGCTCACTGATACCTCGATCGCCAAGCATAGAAAACTTCGTCAAAGTGTTTATAGAAAAACCTTTTGGTGTATGGCTTAGAAATAGTGCAGTCCTAGCTGCTTCATCCAGCATGATTGCAATTGCTGTTGCAAGTTTAGCTAGTTATAGTGCTTCCCGATTTCGTTTTTTTGGGAGAGGCATCTTTATGACTCTCATCTTGGGAACTCAAATGATACCCAGCATTTTGCTTTTGCTCTCCTTTTATATAATCTTTAACTCTATAGGTTTGATTAATACGCATTGGGCACTTCTAATAACCTATGTGGCTGAAGCTCTACCTATCAGCATATGGCTTATGAAGGGATTTTTTGATGGAGTTCCATTTTCAATTGAGGAAGCAGCACTTGTGGACGGTTGCTCTCCATTTCAGGTATTTGTCAGGATAACACTGCCGTTAGCTCTTCCCGGAGTTGTAGCAACCTTTTTTTATGCCTTTATGGTTGCGTGGAATGAGTACATGTATGCTACAACCCTGTTAAGCAGTTCAAAGAAGTGGACAGCTGCAGTTGGCCTGTACAGCTTTATGGGTGAGTATAGAATTGCTTGGGGGTCATTAATGGCTGGGTCCTTAATTATCACTGTGCCGGCTATTTTGATTTTTGGTTTTCTGCAGAAGAATTTGGTAAAGGGCATTTCAGCAGGTGCCGTAAAGGGCTGATTTTGGGGATAATGACTTTAAAAAAATGAGGAAGGAGATTCTGAAGTACTGTAAATTAATAATTGGTGGAGTTCTGATGTTAGGAAATAGAGTGTATTGAAGGAAGACGGAATTTTTTTATGCAAGATTGCTTATTGATGGTAAGGAGGCGTATGTTTATGTTTAATATTTTATCCGAAGAGTTTGATGTAATAGTTGTTGGAGGTGGAGCTGCTGGTATAGGTGCAGCTATTGCTGCTTCCCGTCATGGGGCTAAGACTTTATTGGTGGAAAGATACGGATTTTTAGGGGGAGAGTTAGTAACTGGCTTAGCTTATCTTACCTTCCATGATTTTAATGGTAGGATCGTTATAGGAGGTATAGCACAGGAGATTGTTGAACAGTTGGAACTGATGGGAGCAACGCCCGGGCATCTTCATGTTGATGATGGTCAAGTGTATACAGTGACTTATTTGGATCCAGAGTACTTTAAATATTATGTTATGGAAATGCTTCTGAAGGAAAAAATATCGATTCTATTTCATACTTTTGTAGTGGATGTAGCAAAGAGCAATGATAAGGTTGTGGGGGTGATTACTGAGAGTAAATCAGGTCGGCAGATGATTAGAGGCAAAGTGATTATAGATGCTAGTGGGGATGGAGATGTGGCTGCTTATGCTGGTGCTCCTTATGAGAAAGGAGCGGTGGGTAATGGAGGAATGCAAGCTGCCACCCTGATGTTTACACTTGGTGGGGTTGAGCTCAACAGAATACCTGATGTATTTCGTAATAAAAGAGCACCTGGAGTAACTTATGGTAAAAAACTTGGAGAGCAAGAAACCTCTATTATTAGGATTCAAGGGAGCTTAGAATATTGGGATGATAAAGTCATGGAAATGGATTTATTTCCTGACAAAAATCATGACATAGCCATCAATTCTATAAGAGATGGTGTCTGCAACGTTAATGCTACCCGAATTGTAGGAGTTGATGCCACAAAAGTAGAAGACCTGACAAGAGCTGAGATTGAGGGACGTCGGCAGGCATTCAAATTACTGAAGTTACTTAAAGAAAACGTATCTGGGTTTGAAAATGCTTATATCTTATCAACGGCTCCTCATGTGGGTATACGGGAAAGCCGGCGCATAATGGGTGAATATGTACTCACAGAGCAGGATGTGCTGAATGGACAGGATTTTCCTGATGGTGTAGCACGAGGTTCTTACTGTATTGATATCCATGATCCTGAGGGTAAAGGAATAACATTTCAATATATCAAGGATAAGGGTTCATACATGATTCCATATCGCTGTCTTGTTCCGCAGAAAGTCGGGGGACTGTTAGTTGCAGGAAGGTGTATTTCAATGACCCATGGTGCTCTTGGTTCTGCACGGGTCACCGCAATATGCACTGCTTCTGGACAAGCAGCCGGTACGGCAGCGGCGTTGGCCTCCAGAAGAGGTATAGATGTTAGGGAAGTGGACATCTTAAATTTGCAACAACTTCTGACCAAAGATGGTGTGATACTATAGATTGATTAGCCTTATAATTCATGTAAAATAAAAAAGAAGTGGATAGCTCCTTTTCTTTAATTTTGTCTCTCAAAAACTTTACCACAGGCCATCCACTTTTTATAAGAATTATGGGATATAATCTTGTCCTATGGTAAAATATATTTTAGGAGAATCTAAAGAAAGGGGACTATGCACTATGAGAAAGATACCGGCTAGGTGAGAAATTACTCAAGTAGGGAAGAACATTAAGAGGTTCTTCTGGTGGGTTCGATCTTGAATGCTCTTCTTGAAAATAGCGGGGATATGGTGCTTTTAGGACTACCGTCAGTGAGGTGACTAAAATCCTCCGGGAGGGATTATAGACCTTCCAGAACCGGGACCTTCCTGATTTGGAGTGAAAAATGAACTAAAAGAAACGTTAGTTTGGAGACAGCGCTTAAAGGGAAATTTTTAAAAATTAAGTTGTTATAGTTTACTTTTTGTTATGTTTTATTTAAGTATATTCAAAAATTAAATTAATTAAGTAATTAAGCGGGGAAAAGGAGAGTTGATTTTGACTAAAGTGGTCACCAAGGTTGCATATGGCAGGAAAGAGCTAGAGTTTAGAGTACCATCAAAATTGTTTGTTGGAGAGTATAGACCTAAAAGTGTACAAGCATTACAATGTTTGTCCTCTGCTGTAACCAATCTTTTATCTTTTCCAACCAAGGGTTCTCCTTTAGGTGATATTGTTAAGTCGAGAGATAAAATTGTCATTGTGATTGACGATATTACTCGTCCTACTCCATCGAAGAATATCCTCAAGCCTTTGATTAAATATTTGGGAGCAATGGGGGTAAGAGATTCACAAATTGTCATAGTAACGGCTAATGGAAGTCATAGAATGCATACATTAGACGAAAAGCGATGTTTGGTTGGAGATGAGATTTTTAGTCGAATTAAAGTGATAGACCATGATTCAACGGGAGAAAATTGTATAAGCTTGGGAGTTACTTCTAGAAATACTCCAGTAGAAGTTAATAGAATAGTCGCAGAAGCAGATGCACGAATATTGGTAGGCATGATTAAACCTCACAATTCAGCAGGATATAGTGGAGGAGGTAAGTCAATTTTGCCTGGTGTATGTAGTATTCGTACCATCATTCATGATCACAGTTATAATGCTACTGCTAATCCAAGATCTATTAGTGGCGTACTTAATGGTAATCCTATTCGTTCTGACATTGAGGAAGCCGCAGCTATGGTTGGCCCTTCTTTTATTGTCAATGTTATCCTTAATGACAATAAATATATATCTGGTATTGTCACAGGTGATATGGTAGATGCCCATAGAGAGGGAGTTAAAATGCTGGATAGTTTTGTAAAGGTTGCTGTTCCTCAACAAGTGGATATAGCTATTGTTGGATGTAGTTACCCAGCAAGCATATGTTTTTATCAAGCCGTTAATGCTGTTGCCCAAGTTGTTAGAATACCGACACCAATTGTTCGTGAAAGAGGTGTGGTAATTCTTTCTGCTGACTGTCCTGAGGGAGTAGGGCATAAGGAGTTTTATAGGTTACTAAAAGAAAGCTCTTCCCCTTCTGATGTTCTAGATCGTCTCGCCCTACCTGGTGTTTTCCTTAAAGATCAGTGGGCGGCACAAATTTGGTCAAGTATTTTACAGCAAGTGGAAGTAGTACTAATTTCCGAAGGTATTACTCCAGAGATGGCGAGAGTGCTTAAAGTGAGGTTAGCTTACTCTCCCGATGATGCTATGAACATAGCTCGTGAAACTTGTGGTGTTTCTAACCCAACTATGGCTTCTTTTCCAGATGCCCCTTATACGTTACCATATTTGAGTAGTACTTAGAAACATTGTAATAATTTTGAAGGTTGATTATAATGTTACGAATACCGAATGGAGGGATAAAATAATGACATCTAGGGAGCGTGTTCTAAAAGCATTGAATCATAATCAACCAGATATAGTCCCATTTGATATTGGTTCTACGGGTAATACTAGCATTAGCAAAGTGGCTTACGAGCGACTTAAGATGAGACTTGGTATAGTGAAAGAGACCCGTATATTTTCTCGTGATCTCCAACTTGCGGAAATGGATGAAGAAGTTCTTGACTACTTAGGCACAGATACAAGAGGTGTCTGGACTGGTTCTCCTAAAGAATGGAGAGATATTGAGCTTGACGAAAATTCATATATAGATGAATGGGGAGTGGTTAGAAAAAAAAGCGCGGGTTCTCTTTACTATGATGTAGTTAAGAGTCCGTTTGAAGATGGGATAACCCTAGAAGCTATAGAAAATTTTAAATGGCCTGATCCTGCTGACCGTGGGAGAATAGATGGAATAAGGGAAAAAGCAAAGTTTTATCATGAAAATACCGGTTGTGCAGTGGTATTACATGTTCGGGGCGGTTTTATAACTCAGGTTTGGTACTTACGGGGGTTTGAGAATTTTTTAACCGATCTTGTGCTACAGCCAGAAAGAATAGGTGACTTGTTAGATAGGACTCTTGATTTTCAAATTAAATTGGCTGAGGCAGCATTGAAAGAAGCTGCTCCATACGTGGACGTGGTTCATGTAGGTGACGACTTGGGAGTACAGGATGGTTTAATGTTTTCTCCTAAAGTGTACCGAGAAATTTTGAAACCAAGACAGGCTAAGTTATTTCAATTATTAAAAAGTTATGGTCATAAACTGATGCTCCATACCTGTGGCTCAGTGTATGAGATTATAGAGGACCTTATTGAGATAGGAGTGGATGCGTTAAA
>JAPXME010000076.1:0-8997 GCA_033809185.1 Clostridiaceae bacterium | reverse complement strand
AAATTGAAAAAAAAGAAAGGAGATAATTATGAAGCCAAAATATAAATGGTTACAGGCTAGAGATGTGTGGACGGATGAAGAAATAGATGGTAGTTGGGCTGAAGATATTCCTGAAGGCTGGTATAAAGCTTTTGGTGAACAGATGATAGATGAGTTAAATAATTTATTAACTAAATACTGCATAGAAGATAACTATAAAATACTGCAAATAAAAGAGAAGTACGGATTGTTAAGATGGTATGATGATGGCGTTCCACAATATCTATGTGATGAATATTATGAGTGGTTAGATAAATATGAAGCACTAAGTGTTAAAACTTGTATAAAGTGTGGAAAACCTGCAACGCATACGACCAAGGGTTATGTTGTACCATTGTGCGATGAGTGTAAATAAATTGTATCTTTTATTAAGATATTGAAGAGAGGTGTGGCTTGCGTGAAATGTAGGTATTGCAATAACATTATTACTGAATTGCAAAGGAAAACATATAACGGTTGTTGTGATGATATATGTATTTACTTTATTTCAATAGTTGTATAATCAATGGGCGTTTTTTTCTTGTTGAGGAAAAAAACTAAAGCGATACTTGCTAAGATTAGTATTGTGACCAGCAGCCCTCCTTCAGGACCAAAGGCGCCGCCATTAAAGATATTGTCACTAACGAGATTAGAAGTGTATAAACCATTGCTATCCATTCCGCTTACAGGCAACCCGAAAACGCTGCCCTGGAAGTAGTTCCAAGTAATATGATAGCCAATGGGCATCCATATATTGCCCCGTAGGTAAAACATTACAGAGAAAAGCAAACCCACGAGAAAGAGATTAATTAAGGGAAGAATACCTATGTTGCTATTAAAGGAGTGGAGCAAGGCAAAGATTATGTTGGGGACTAGGAACATTATCAGGATGTGGGATTTCTTTAATATTGACATACAATATCCTCTGGAGAATAACTCTTCACTGATGCCTACCATTATCATAAGGAATAAATCAATTAATAGTACCCACGAAAAGTTAGGCTTGGAAAAATCATTTACAACATTAATTTGCTTAGTAAACAATAAAACAAAAAAGACAAGAGCCATGGAACCTGCACCGAATAACAAACCGTAAAATAGGTCTTTGCCGTGTATCTTTAAGGAAGTTAAACCTAAATCTTTAACGGGCTTTTTCTCAAACAATTTCCAAAACAATATAACGGCGAAGATCATACTAAAATTTTGCAAAATAAACCCGAAGGTATTAAGAAGATGATTGTTAATAACCATCTCTGCTATACTTTGTGGATCTACATCAGCTCCGGATAAAGCATTAAAGAATGCATAAGCAAATGAAATGACAGTATTGAATAAAATAATTGAGCCAAAGGCAAAGAGAAAAAATGACAAGAGGACACACAGCAACTTCCAGACTGCCCGAACATTATTCTCCTTAGTTTTCCAAAAACCCATTATTATACCTCCTAACATTACTAGAGTATATTAACATATTTTCACAGGAAAAATAAACGGTTTTTGCTGATTCATTAATTAATTTTCGTTTAAGCAGTTAGGTTAGGATTGGTTTGGCTAGATAAATTGTACAGTAAAACCCTATGGAAAAGATAAGAATTAGGGCATAAATAGATGGACCTTGATTAATTTCTTGCGTATTTGAGGGCCGATAATAGAGGCAAGTAAGATTTTTGCCAAATCGCCAGGAATAAAGGGTATTACACCTGCAGCTAGAGCCGCCCCGGCAGATAAATTTGCTTGATAGGACAACCAAGCGGTGCCAAAGGCATACAACACAGTAGTACCCAGTATCAGGCCGATAACACAGAGATGCCATTTGGGAAAAAATTTATCGATTATATATCCGGCTAAAAGAGCCATAAAGATAAAACCTATGAGATAGCCTCCGGTAGGCCCTAATAGTTTGGAGGGACCACCAGTAAACCCAGAGAATACAGGAACACCAACAAAGCCGATTAGCAGATATATGATGTAGCTGATAGTACCTTTTTTCGTTCCTAGGGCATAAAGAGCAAGATAGACGGCTAGATTCGTGAAAGTAATTGGCACCATGCCGAGAGGAATTGCTAATGGCCCAAGGATACAAATGATTGCCGCCATTACTCCGCTAAGTGCCATTTGATGAGCTTTAGATTTTCTTGTCATGGCTTTTTCTTTTCTCCTTTGCAAAGCAAGATGAAATTATCTTGAATTATAGCTAACTAGAAACACTACTGTCAACCATATAATCAAATGTGGTTAACAATAGTGTTTTTCTAGCTATGAAGTAATAAACCCGGCATGATGTGGATAGGGAAGTTGATGTTTCTGTTATTGGTATGATCTACAATCTGTGATAATATTTGGTTAAACAATGAAAATAATGACTTATATCTAGCGAAGGAGAATATAAATGAATCAAAGTATTGCAAGGTATTTCTTTATTATGATGATTGTAATCCTTGTAATGATTACTGCAAGCTCAACGTCGGTTTATGCTGAAGATATGGTTTTGGGAGTAATACCTGATGGTGTCTATCCTGTTAGCCAAACAGACCTCTCTCTTATTTCGGAGGAGATTACAGTAAGCCTTACGGGAGGGGAGCAAGGGCAAGTCTCTTGCCGATTTGATTTTAAAAATAATGGGGCAGCCCAAAGGGTAATTATGGCTGTTCCTGCAAGGGTTAACGAAAAGGCTACTAATGTGACCCGGGAAGAGTTTTTGAATGTTCACAATTTTGCTGTCTTCTATGAAAAGATAGAAGGTTCGGTACCTGTTAAGACTGTAGATGCTATTCTCAATCAGCCGATGAAAGATAGCAGCCAGAGCCCCAAATACTCCAAGTGGCATACCTTTCCTATTGAGTTTGAAAATAATGAAGAGTTAAGTGTCTATGTTATGTATGATGTATATTTTCCCTATGATAATATGTACAATTTGTTTACTGGTTTTAGGCTTGAGTCAGGTTCCCTTTGGGAAGGCTCTATCAATTATGGGAAGGTGATCTTTGATCTGGGTCCTTATCCTATGTATTCTGTTACCGAAGTATGGCCTATGGAGTTTTTTAGAATTGAGGATAATAAGTTAGTTTGGGAAAATAGTAACTTCGAACCGAGCTATAACCTCAAAGTCACACAGAATGACTTTGAGTATTCTGAGAACAGGCTGTATATACTTAATAAGAACGCGGCTAAGAATCGAAGCGAGATAACTAGGATCAAAGAAATGATTGCTTTATTTGAAACTAGTCCAGAGACAATACGGGAAAATTGTCAGAAGTATTATGAGGAATATCTCGCTGCTCTTGATGAAAGTGGTATCAAAGCTATCTATTTAAAAAGCGTCCTTGAATTATCCGAGCTATCCCAAGAGGAATTACTCCAAGAGAATGAATTTCTTGTATCATCCACTGAAATATTTGAGGAAAAAGAAGAGAACGCAATTGACGTTTCAATTGACGGAGATGAAAATACTGTTCCAGAGGAAGAGCCAGCGGAAGATAATAAAATTATGAACTCCACAGAAGGTGCAATAGAAGTAATTCCGGAGGGTGAGCATACTCGAATTTTGCCGGTTAACGGTATAGGTTTGGTTTTACTACTATGTCTGATTATTGCAGCGAGATTCATTATTAAAGCAAAGCATTGATGACCCACGTAATTCCCTAACGACCTTAAATAAAAGTTTGCCTGAAACTAAAAAACCTCCCCTTGATTGATCTGCACCCAAAATGTTAGACAGATTTATTAGGGAGGTTTTTTTGATGTATTAAGATGAAAATATCTCATCTAAACTAATCTTCAGACCTTCAAAAAAGTAAGAGTTTAAGATTTCTCCTGACTTGTAGGTAATAAACTCGTCAATATCACAGTCTTTGAAGCCGTAGAGGATAACCAGCTTGTTCTTGGGATCAACAATCCAAAATTCCCTTATCCCTGACAGCATATAGGTATTTAGCTTATCGACCATATCCTTGGAACGGGTGCTTTTGGATAGGATTTCAATACAAAGGGTGGGGGTGCCCATATATCTTCCCTTTTCATTTACAGAGCCCTCCAGATCACAGGCTACAAGCAAGTCTGGCTGCATTACATCAGGCGTGTCAAAGCCTTTTTTGAAAAAATGAACATCAAAGGGGGCATAGAAGACCTGACATTTCTTGTCCTTGAAATAAGTCCGTAGATTCACATACAGATCACCGGAAATTTGCTGGTGGTGAGTGCTGGGAGAAGACAGTAAAACTATTTCTCCGTTGATATACTCCATTCTGAGTTCACTATTCTCGTAAATTTCCATGAATTCTTCATAGGATACCTTTTTGCCGCCATACTGGTAATCCAGAGCCTTTTCCTTGACTAGAAAATATCGTTCCACATCAGTGATGTAAGGCGTAAGGCGTGCAGCCTTTTTGCCGTTTTTGGTAATAACCACGTCATTGTTATCAATGACATAATCTAGATATTTCCCCAAGTTAGTCTTGAATTCTGTAGCCGTAACAACTTTGGTCGTATCTTTCATAACAATCACCTCGTACGATAATTATACCAAACCGAACGATTCTGTACAACGGATCGTACGAAGCGATTTCATAATAGTTAATTATAGCGTGATTATATCTGAAAAATATTGTTTTTCCTATGGGATTGAAGAATGGTAAATTATACAATATACTTTAATTGGCGAAACTAGTTACTATGAATACAGAAAGGTCTGAAGGTGCTAAATATTATAAAGGTGGTAAAAAACCGTGAGCAATGTGGAAGGCGGTCGCAATAACCTTCTAGAGCTACTAGCCAAAGTAATTGATTGTTTTCCTTACCCGATTCAGGTTTATGCTCCAGATGGAAACTCGGTGATGGTCAATAAGGCTTTGCTGGCTGAATTACATGCTAACAGTCCGGACATGGTTGTGGGAAAATATAATATATTCGCCGATCAATCTGTTATCGCAACGGGAAAGATGTCTTTGGTAAAGCGAGCTTTTCAGGGAGAGACTGTCTTTTTTTCGAATATTCGAGTGCCTTTGGAGGATATTGTAAACCGCTACGGTATTGATGATTTTGATGTGGAGGCGATATACCAGGATATTACGCTTTTCCCCATTCTGGATGATGCTAAACAGGTGCTATATGTCGTAGCTCTCTTGATCAACAGGAGGGTTTATCGTGGTAAGGATGAGATTGAAAAGGCGAAAGAATATCTAGAAAACCATTGGAGGGAAAGGTTTGACGCTAATGAAACGGCAAAGGCGGCATGCTTGAGTAAAGCACATTTCACAAAGTTGTTTAAGAAACAAACAGGGGTAACACCCCATGAGTATTATATTAATTATAAAATCAGTAAGCTTAAGGAGAAACTGCTGGATACCAACCTTTCTATTGCCCAGGCCTTTGCAGCTTGCAATATGAACTATAATGGTTATTATGCAAAATTGTTCAGGGAGAAGGTTGGAGTTAACCCTTCTGTGTATCGGAAAATGACTAGGTAATATGAATTTATTGTGGAGAACAAAGGGGAAGCCGAGCTTTTGTATAGCGGAAAAGCCAGGCTTTCTTTTTATATAAAATAACATTTTCCTTACTTTAAATAAGCATATTCAACCTATCCTTATCGTCTGCAGTTTCATAGGATTAATAGTAGCTGTGAGTTTTCTGATGATTAATCTTAAGAAGGAGGGCTATTCTTGAAAAGATTATTTGCGTTGACCTTGGTATTAATAATGATCCTATCACTGGTGGCTTGCGGCAATAAGTCCGGGACAGGCATAAATAAGCCAAGTGAAGGCGGGCAGACTAGAGGACAGGAAGAAAATTACACTGTCAGCACGAAATGGCCAGATATTGATTACATTCCTGAGTTTAAGAAAGGCAAGCTTATCGAAACCTTAAAGGACGGCAATGATAATGTGTTTATTAGTTTTAAAAATGTGGCCAGGAGTGATTATGAAGCCTATCTGGAAATCATCAAAAAGGAATTTCCAATTGACTCGTGGGAAGGAAACAATGAATTCCTTGGCGGTAATGAAAAAGGCAGTGTTGTGAATATTGCCTATTATGAGGATGATAAAATTCTTAATATACAAGGAGTCAAGGAGGGTAGATAAATAAAAGCCAAGTCGGGATAAAATGATTGAGGAGGAGAGAAGAAGTGAGGGTAAAGGCAACTATAATCAAACCAGCCGGCGCTGTTTACAAGAAACCTGATACGTTGTAGCCAAAAAGCCCTACTATACGCAAGAACTGAACCTTGTTCTAAAAAACGGGAAACGCCTTACAGTCTTATCCCATGCCGACAAAGTCAGGATTAGGGAAGATGCCAAAGAACTGGCCGAATTTTTAGACATAGCTGTCTGGGATGCCATTGATGATGACACCACAACGTATAACGAGTTGTTTAGAAATCTTATGTAATAACTCACCTTTCAAAAATAGATAAAAGAAAGAGAACGCGATATCTTTGCGTTCTCTTGTTGTTTTTGGTGGGTCTTTTTTTGGGGTATACTAATATTTAATAAGTAGGAGCGAAAGAAGGTGATAATATGACTAACTCAAGTAGAGTACCCAATAGATTGATAAATGAGAAATCGCCGTATCTTTTGCAGCACGCTTACAATCCTGTTGATTGGTTTCCTTGGAGTCAAGAGGCATTTGATAAAGCGAAAGAAGAAGACAAGCCTATCTTCTTATCAATAGGATATTCAACTTGTCATTGGTGCCATGTGATGGAACGAGAATCCTTTGAAGATGAGGAAGTGGCCGCTGCCTTGAATAAGAATTTTATCTCTATTAAGGTTGATCGGGAAGAGCGGCCGGATATTGATCACCTATATATGACCTTTTGCCAAGCCATGACCGGGCACGGAGGCTGGCCGCTTACTGTCTTACTTACTCCAGAGAAGAAACCTTTTTTTGCGGGGACTTATTTTCCTAAATCGGCTAAGCATGGCATGCCGGGCCTCTTGGATATCTTAGGGCAGGTTAATACTCTTTGGCATAAGCGGCGAGATGACTTATTACAAATCAGTGATGAGTTGACCCAGTCCTTAAAGCGAGAGGATAGTTATAACGTTGAGGAACAGCTGTCCCCAGAAATTTTGGATCATGCCTTTAACAGCTACAATCAACGATTTGACTCCTTATATGGTGGCTTTGGTTCCGCTCCTAAATTTCCTACTCCCCATAATCTCACTTTTCTCTTAAGGTATGGCCTTCATAAGAAGGAGAAGAAGGCTTGGGAGATGGTAGAGAAGACCCTTCTCCAGATGTATAAAGGAGGGATCTTCGATCATATTGGCTTCGGTTTCTCCCGTTATTCAACAGACCGGCAATGGTTAGTGCCCCATTTTGAGAAGATGCTCTATGATAATGCCTTATTAATTATTACTTATGTGGAAACTTATCAGCTGACAGGCAAGGAAATTTATAAGGAAGTGGCAGAAAAGGTTATTACTTATGTCTTAAGAGACATGACTTCCCCTGAGGGAGCCTTCTATTCTGCGGAAGATGCTGACTCTGAAGGGGTAGAAGGGAAGTTCTATCTATGGAGTATTGAAGAAGTTGAGGCGATATTAGGAGCTGCAGAGGCTCAAAAATTTTGCAAGATCTATGATATAAGTCATACGGGTAACTTTGAGGGGAGCAATATCCCTAATCTCTTGCAGACTAAGAATCCCATCAATGCTGAGGAAGAAGAACTGTTGGCCTCTTATCGTGAAAAGCTTTTTAAGGCCAGAGAGGAACGGGTACACCCATATAAGGATGACAAAGTCCTAACGGCCTGGAATGGACTAATGATTGCTGCTTTAGCTTTTAGTGGGAGGGTTTTAGATAAGGAACAATATGTGTCGGCGGCTGAAAAAGCCCTGGCTTTTATTAGAAGTCATCTGAAGGATAATGACGGTAGACTCCTGGCTCGTTATCGGGAGGGTGAGGCAGCTTACGCTGGCTATCTTGACGATTATGCTTTCTTGATCTGGGCTTTGCTAGAATTGTATCAGGCTACTTTTAAAGCCGAATATATAGAGGAAGCTCTAGAATTAACCAAGGTTACTTTAACTGATTTTTGGGATAAGTCAGGGCAAGGCTTCTTTATGACTAGCGAAAGGGGCGAAGAATTGCTAATTCGCCCGAAAGAGGTTTATGACGGTGCCATCCCAGCGGGTAATTCACTGATGGCTTTAAATCTCCTCAGACTGTCAGCACTAACGAATGATCTCAGTTACGAAGAAAAGGCGGTAGTTCTCTTGCAAGCCTTTTTTGGTACAGTCAAACAGTATCCAACAGGATATGCCGCCCTATTACAGGCTATGCAATTTGCTTTAGAGCCGACAAGGCAGATAATTATTGTGGAGCCAGAGGAAAATGCCAAAGGTCAAGAGCGGCAAGATGGAGAAGTCTGGTATTTAGAGGCTACACAAGAGTTTTTCAAGATTATTAACAGCAGATTCTTACCTACTACGGTAATCCATTATCTTTCTGGGCAACAATCAGAAATTAGAGAGCTATTTCCTTTTCTCAAGGATTACCAAGCTACTGATAAACCCACAATATATGTCTGTCAGAATTATAGTTGCCAGGCTCCGCTAACTGAACCGGAGGATTTGATTAAAATATTAGCTACTGAGTAAAAATATATCAGAAGACTAGAGACTGGCTACTCTTTCTAGATAACAAAGGAGGGGTAATAGGTGATGATAGGCGAATTAATAGATAAGTTAATGGTTGTGTTAGGTGTAGTAGGTCTTATCGCCGCTTTTCGCTATATGGACGGTAAAGCAAAAGCACGAAAAAGGTATCGTAAGCTTAAGTACAAGCAATATAAGATTGATTAAGAAATCGACTTAGATTGCTAATGGGTCCCGGGAATCTTGTTTGTACTCACAATAAAAAGGCCATTGTTAACCATGGGGTTAACAATGGTCTTTCTAATAAGCCTTAATAAATCAGCCAATTAGTTTTCATAATTGAGATTTTTTCTATGGTGCAATCCGATTAAATCGTCGA
>JAPXME010000075.1:7761-8999 GCA_033809185.1 Clostridiaceae bacterium | reverse complement strand
CAAGATAATCGAGGTTTTAGGACATAAAGATGATCCAGGTATAGATATTCTTTCTGTTGTGCGCAAATATCAGTTGCCGGAGGATTTTCCAGCAGAGGTTATCAGAGCCGCAGAGGAGATTCCTCAAATTGTTGCCCCTGCAGAATATGCCCAGAGAAGAGACCTTAGAGACTTGCTGATGGTTACTATTGACGGTGAGGATGCTAAGGATTTAGATGATGCCGTTAGCTTGGAAGTGTTGCCTAATGGTAATTATTATTTAGGAGTACACATTGCTGATGTGGGTCATTATGTGCAGGAAGGCAGTATCCTTGATCAGGAGGCCTTCCGCCGGGGGACTAGTGTTTATCTAGTGGACAGAGTAATACCAATGCTGCCGCCGCAGCTTTCTAACGGGATCTGTAGTCTTAAGGCAGGAGAAGATCGCCTGGCCATGTCATGTGTTATGGAAATTAATAGCCAGGGTGAAACTGTCAGCTATGAAATATTCCCCTCGGTAATTAAGGTTAGGGAAAGAATGACCTATAGGGATGTACGTTTGATTCTAGAGGAAGAGGAAGCGGAATTACTAAAACGCTATCATGATTTGATTCCTCTCTTTAAAAATATGCGAGAACTCTGTTTGATTTTGCGGGCTAAGCGTTTGAAACGTGGGGCCATTGACTTTGAATTTCCTGAAAGTAAGGTTCTCTTAGATGAGCAAGGAAAGCCCTTAGAGATTGTACTTCGGGAACGGACAATTGCGGAAATGCTCATTGAAGAATTTATGATTGCAGCTAATGAGACTGTAGCGGAACATTTTTATTGGTTGGAGATGCCGTTTCTTTATCGGGTTCATGAGGCGCCTGATACTGATGATTTGAACAGTTTAAATGAATTTTTAGGGATTTTTGGTTATCATGTTAAAGTTGATAATCAAGGAAAGGTAAAGCCCCAGGCTTTTCAGTTAATTGTGGAGAAGGTGAAGGGAGAGCCGGAACAGCGGGCGGTTAGTATGACCTTGCTTCGCTCGATGAAGCACGCCTGTTATGCCGACGAGGCTTTAGGGCATTTTGGCCTGGCTGCAAAATATTATTCTCATTTTACGGCTCCTATTCGACGCTATCCGGATTTAGCTATTCACAGGGTTATTAAGGAGTTTCAAGAGAAAGGCAGTATCAGTGGGCAACGCTTAAAGAAATTAAGCAAATTGATGCCGGAATATGCTGAGCAATCCTCCTTGCGTGAGCGGGTGGCTG
>JAPXME010000075.1:0-7751 GCA_033809185.1 Clostridiaceae bacterium | reverse complement strand
GTGGCTGAGGAAGCGGAACGGGAGTCTCAGGAACTGAAAAAAGTCGAATATATGAAGAACTTTGTGGGCGATGTTTTTGAGGGGCATATTAGTGGTGTGACTCCTTTTGGCTTTTTTGTAGAGTTGCCTAATACAGTAGAGGGTCTGGTACATGTCTCGACCTTAAATGACGACTATTATCAATATGTAGAGAAGCATTTGCTGCTATTAGGTGAACATACCAAAAAGACTTATAGGATAGGGGACCCGGTAAAGGTTGTGCTAACAAAGGTAAATATGGAGGAACACAATCTGGATTTTGAGGTCGTTATCGAGGAGGAGAAAAAGCCAGGCAAGAAGACAGGGAACCTTGACCGTACCGTTAAAACTGGTATAATTAAAAGGAGAAGGAAGGGTTAGTCTAGTAATCACTTCCATTGATTCTAATAGCTCATCGTGTTATAATTCAGACTCTGGCCCTATTCTCCAGAGTCTTTCTAGTCTCGGAGAAACAGTACAGGGGGGATAACACAAAGGCCTCTGGTACCACAGAGTGACGGTTATTCTGTGTGGATGATAAAATCAACCAGGGTGAATACACATATTATAGAAGTCCCCGTGTTGTGGTTAAGTAGAAAGGTTGTAGATTGGCATGGGCGAATCATACAAGATAATAACAGAAAACAGGAAAGCCCGGCATGACTACTTTGTTGAGGAGACTTATGAAACCGGTATTGTGCTGAAGGGGACGGAGGTTAAGTCTCTACGAGCCGGAAAGGTAAATCTCAAAGATTCATATGCCCAGGTACAAAATGGGGAAATGTATATTTATAATATGCATATCAGCCCCTACGACCATGGCAATCGGTTTAATGTGGATCCCTTAAGACCGCGTAAACTGTTGCTACACAAGAGGGAGATAAACCGTCTCTATGGTAAAGTCAAGCAGCAGGGTCTGGCCTTAGTTCCTTTGAAGCTTTATTTCAAAAGAGGACGGGTCAAGGTAGAGCTAGCCTTGGCCAAGGGTAAGAAACTCTTTGATAAGCGCGATGCTATGGCAGAGCGGGATTCCCGCCGGGATATAGAACGTGCTTTAAGAGGCAAAGCTTAGGATGCTAAAAATATATTTAAAATAGATTAATAAATTTTGGGGGTGTACTGGTTTCGACGGGGGAAACGGTGGCAGAAGAAGCGAGCCGAGGTCGCACTAGCTCGATAAACGGTGCAAACAAAATAAACGACAACAATAATTACGCTTTAGCTGCTTAATTGCAGTCTAACCTCTTACTCTCTGCTCCCGCGGTGAGGGTTAAGAGGTCAAATTAGCGGGATACTCTTGGGTCAGAGTCTCATAGCCTAAGGGGAAACTAAATGGGACTGGCTTTTCCGAAATCCGTGCCTATCTGGAGTTCGGAAGGCGAGATTAAATTATAGGCTGCGCTCGGAGATGCTTCTGTGGTCGTTCTTTCGGACAGCGGTTCGACTCCGCTCACCTCCACCAAAATTTGAGATAAAAAGACCTTGCTGATTTGATTCAGCAAGGTCTTTTACTATTCATAGGTAAGTCCCCTTATATTTGACATTAACGTTACGTAATAGTTTATAGTAATACTTGCAGGGAGGTGAGGAGATGGAGTATACCATCAACAAGTTGGCAAAATTAGCGGGAATAAGTACAAGAACACTGAGATATTATGATGAACTTGGTCTACTGTCTCCTATCCGTTTGAGCTCTAATGGGTATCGTATATATGGGCAGAAGGAGGTTGACCTTCTCCAGCAGATTCTTTTTTATCGAGAGTTGGGCTTGCCTCTTGAGGAAATCAAAAATATTATCTGGTCCAAGGATTATGATGGGATTGCAGCGCTGCAGGGTCATCTGTCGGCTCTCAAAGCCAAAAAGGAGCAGATTGAGCTGTTGATTAGCAATGTGGAAAAGACTATTGCCTCAGCGAAAGGAGAGATAATTATGAGTGATCAGGAAAAGTTCGAGGGCTTTAAGCGAAAGCTGGTTGAGGACAACGAGGGGCGGTACGGAGCCGAGATCCGGGCTAAATATGGTGATGATGTAATTGATCGGTCTAATGCCAAGATTAAAGGCCTGACTAAGGAGCAATATGCCGAGCTAGAAAAGCTGTCGGCTGAAGTGAATGAGACGCTAAAAGCGGCCTTTGCAGAGGGGGATCCGGCAGGGGAACTGGCCCAAAAGGCTTGTGAGCTACACAAAAAATGGCTGTGTTATTTTTGGGATCATTACAGCAAGGAGGCTCACATTGGCTTGGCTCAAATGTATGTAGATGATCCACGTTTTACAGCCTACTATGACAAGATAGCCGTCGGATGTGCAGAATTTTTACGGGATGCCATATTGATATACTGCAGATAAGTAAATTGAATTTATGACAGTTGAACATCAAATTCGTTGTATTAAACTCATCGCTGATAGATTGAAGACCTTACCAGTGTAACTAGGTAAGGTCCATTTGTTACATGACCATGAATAATTCTATATATTGCTGTATAATAATATTCAGAACAATCATAATTAGAAAGGAAGGTTTAGACATGAAAGCGGCTGTAGTTGAAGGATATCGGAAAATAGCAGTTAGAGATATCGAAGAACCAAAACCAGACGGTAAAAAAGTTCTCATCAAGGTAAGCAAATGTGGGATCTGTGGCAGCGATTATCATTATTATTTTGATCACGGAGATTCCCTAAAAGGCTGGGTATTAGGTCATGAATACAGCGGGATAGTAGAGGATCCTGGTGACCGTACCGATTTAAAGGCCGGGGATCCTGTGGTTATCTTTGGCTGCCGTGGCTGCATGAAATGTGAGTTGTGCCTAAACGGCATGACTCATCTGTGTAGGGAGTTGGGCTTAAGTCACGGTGGATATGGAGAATATGCCCTGCGTGATCCGGATTTGGTTGTTAAGCTGCCGGAGGAGGTTAGTCTTGTTGAAGCAGCTATGTTGGAGCCATTGGCCAATGCGGTACATGCAGTAAGGAAGGCAGGCGTATATAACTGCGCCAAGGTCCTTGTGATTGGAGGCGGGATCATTGGTACGACTAGTTTAGTAATGGCTCGCAATGCCGGGGCAACATATACTGGTCTGGTGGAGATAAATATGGCCAGGGCAGAAAAATCACTAGAGCGTGGCGAGTGTGATGCTATCTTTGATGCAAAAGATCCGGAGCTGCAAGCTAAACAACTCCAGGCTAATGGTGGTAAAGGTTATGACTTTGTCTTTGAGTGTTCCGGAACAGGTGCTGGAATGAATACGGCCATAGACAGTGTTCATCCTGGAGGAACAATCGTTCTTGTCGGAACAAACACCGAGCCAGCAATGATAAACCTCGGTCCTCTTGTCCTTAAGGAGGTTAAGCTGCAGTCCAGTTATGGATATTTGCGTGAAGACTTTTTTCATGCGGTGGAGCTTGCGCAAAGGAAGAAGATTGACCTTAGTCAATTTGCCTCCTTTGTAAAGCTTGATGATGTTCCTCAAGCCTTTAATGATTTAATTGAAGGTAAAATCCGGGATACGAAGCTTGTTATTGATGTGGATGGTTCTATATGCGGTAATTAGGTATATACTGAGCTATTAGATATAAAGACCTTACCAATAAAATGGTAAGGTCTCTATTGTGGAAACAACAAGGTTCCCGGGTACCCATCAGCAATCTTCGATTGCGTTGATGGGTGGGGTGCTTATTTTGAACAATACTTAGAATGGCATTTCCACAGATACTGTCTGGCACATTTCATACACAAGGTCCAAAAGATGAGTGCAGCCACATGGGCCGCCAACATACTGGGCGAGCTCCTTTTTGCTCATCGCCGAAATGTTTTTTCCTGACATTAGCAAGAGCCGGTTAATTGTCTCAAGGCAAATGTTATCAGGGGCCCTGAGAAAATCACCTTGAATTTCGGCCAATACTCCAGGTTTGGCAAAGGATGCTCGTATGGAAATCTCATGAAAGGAATCACTTAAACTAGATACTGCCATAATCACATCGTTCTTTTGCCTTGCTAGATGGTGGTTTACAGTCCTATAGTATAGGCTATGATCCCGATAAGCCGAAGCTCCTTTAACGTAACCCTGCCATGAATTAGTTACATGATCAAGGTTAGCATAATAACTGCACGAATCAACAGAATGGGCGGCAAAGTATTCGTTATAATCCTCCAATGATGAGCATCCCCGCTCATAGACTAAATAAGTTTCTGCCTGGACATTTCCTTTTATACACTCGAAGAACAGTTTTAGTGGGATTCCTGGTAGATACTTTACGGCCTCTCTTATCTGCTGACCAGAATTTAGATAGGCTATAATGCCAACCAATTCCGGAACTTCGTGGTATTCCTTTGTATAGCCTAGGGGAGTTCTAAGCAGCTCCCAGCTCGCTTTCTGTATTTTAAAGCTTTTTACATTAGTAATCAGACGGGCTCTAAGCTCTTGGTCTGTTGTTAATAAAATAGCCTCGGATAGCAGATTATCTTTATCTATGCGATCGACGCGACATGAATAATTTGAAATAAAAACTGTTCTACTTGTCATGTAAACCCCCTTAACACCTCTTTAAAGTACATGTGAGCTTAGATAGGGGTATCCTTGGCCAAGGAGTCTATAAGATCAGATCTGGTAATAATTCCGACGAGCTTACCGTTATTGTCTGTCACTGGGAGCCGGTTAATCTTCTTCTTAGAAATAATGCGAGCTACTTCCTCGCCGGAAGCTGATTCTTGAACGGTAGTTACTTTTTTGGTCATAATATCGCGAACCTTTCTGCTGGTCAGCAATTCGTGTCCCTTGCTATAAGAATTCATGGCTGAAACATCAGTATAGGGTGAAACCCAGCCCGACGAAGCTATGAGGGGAACAACATGAAGCTTACCAGAGAATTTCACTATATCGCTACTTGATATTATTCCGACTACTTTGTTGTTTTCATCAACCACTGGAAGGCCGCTAATATTGTGCTCGGCCAGGATCTTGACGGCCTTTTCAATGTTGTCATCGGGTCCGACACTTATTACTTTGGTGGTCATCATTTCTCCTGCTGAACTAATCATTTAAATCCCTCCTCGAAAAATGTGTAAAAAATTCG
The DNA here is from genome assembly GCA_033809185.1 of Clostridiaceae bacterium. Classification (GTDB taxonomy): domain Bacteria; phylum Bacillota; class Peptococcia; order DRI-13; family JAPXME01; genus JAPXME01. Next base: position 2,662 of record JAPXME010000075.1, on the reverse strand, counting down.
CTACTTATACAATATTATAACACCAATCGCTAAGACAGCAATGAATCTACAGTTGAGCCAGGTTAGGATATATTACGATTCATAAACTAAGATTAATTATCACATAGGTCTTTTCCCACAAGCCCCTAGGGTGATGCAACTTGTGGTCGGTCTACATGCAAAAAAAGAAGTCGCCTTCACTGCAAAAGCAGATCAGGTGACTTTTTTCCATGTGTAACAGAGGATAGTTGATGAATAGCAACTTGGCTCAAACCTAGCCCTTGATTATGCTGATAAGCTTTTCTTCTGCAGTGGCGGCGGATGTTTCATAATCCGGGATTAGTGGCAGCTCATTTTTACTGGCATCAACCCGTTCAAAGTATTTGTAGGAGATGCTGACGCCTAATTTGCTGTTAGGTAGCTGGAAATACAAACTGTCCCCGTATGAAGAAGGCATACCGCCAGGGGATTCGCCAATGATTTTTGCTAGACCATAATCTTGGAGCACTACAGCAAAGTCAAGTGCTGAACTAAAACTATTGATAGAGGTCAGGGCATAGACTTTTCCTTCAAAGAGTAGGTCCTGATATTTCTTATTGGAGCTCGACCAGTCGATGGAATTCATTATGCAGGGTCCCATGCGGGCGGACATGCTGCCATAGATTTTATACTTGTCTATATTCAGGTAACGGAGGAACTCATTGATGACATAGCTATTGCCACCGCCGTTCCCACGTAAGTCAACTGCGATATGCTGAATATCCTCGTCTCTTACTTGGCTGAAGAAATCCCGGAGAGTAGAGCGGTATTCCTCATTATAGATGCAGGAGCGTAGCCGTAATATGCCCAGGCTATATTCAGGATTGATCTCATAAGATACGAAGGGTTCGTCTGAGATTTCATTTTCAGGCTGGACTAAGGCAAATGCGGTTTTCTGTTGGCCGGTAGGGGTATCGTAGGTTATCTCAATCCCTTTAGAGCTATCAAGGCCTAAAAATTCTAAATATCCCTTGCGGGGAAGCCTGCGGGCAAACTGAAAACGGGCATATATTTCTCGTTCATAAGAGAAACGACGGATAAAATCGGCATAAAGTGTTTCTAGAGCTTGACCCTCGATGGCAATGACTCGGTAAGGTCCGTTATCAGACCAGCTAAGATAGAGGTCATCTTGATTTATGGTAAAGGAGACTGGCAGCTCTGAGAGGTCCTCGCTGAAATGGTTTATATAGGTATGACCATCTTTCATCAAAGCTAAAATAGCGGAAGCGGAGCGCCAGAGTTCAAGGACCGTAGGTTGCTCAGACATGGCTGAAAGCTCAGACTTATATTGAGTTATTACTTCCTCAGGAATATTTTGCAGGCAAGCTGGATGTCTCTCTTTTAGATAGTGCATCATCAAGTCGAGATCTTCGATGGCTTCCTCGCGGGATAAAGTTTTGTCCAGCTTCTCGCTAACTGTAAAGTACATTATAGTCCCACGATGTGGGTCAAAAAAGAGCTTATACAAGCCAAAACATAGAGCTAGAATTATTAAGAATATACCGGCAATTTGCCCAAAACGACGTAAGTACATAGGACGATGACTGATAGAAGAATTAAGTTTTTCCATGTGACCTCCAAAATTATTAAAGTTGGATGTGGATGATAAAAAGAAGGCAACACAAAAGAACCGTACTTTGTACTGTCGCTCTTTGTGTTGTGTGTGGTTACCTTGTGGAAAAAGTTTACACAAGAAATATTATACAATATTTACTTAATAAAACAAGAGACAAGAGAGCATAATATGCTCCCCCTTGAGTAGACCAGTCTAACAATGATTTAGGACTACAGGAAGGGGAGCATATCAACGTTTATCTTATCTCAGATTTTTGAAGAATAATATTTTAAAAGTACAGCTTTAACTATTACAAGGAACATGGTTGTGGCTAACAAGGTGAAGAATACAATAAGGTTAAAATAATTTGCTACCAACATTGCTAAAGCAATTACGAGAATAGAAATATTCAATCCGGTACCACCAATTTTAGCGTTAATATATTGCTGTCTTTCGTCAGTCTCTTCTATGTACAGCTCTTGCAGCTTTTCTTCGCTTTTCAAAGCCCGACGGTACTTGTTCATATAATAGATTACAACGGCTAATAGGCCTACACCAAACCCAAGGGCGAATGAAGTAGCATGATCATCAAGGCTGTAAATTTTAGAAATGATAGTAAGTGCTACTACAGCAAGACAGTAAACTCCACCCATAATTATACGATGACCTAGCTTTTGTTTAAACTTTTCCATTATTCTTCCTCCAATTCTGAAAAATCGAATATGTCCTCAATTGTTGTCTCAAAATACTTGGCAATCTTATAAGCCAAGACAAGGGACGCTGTGTATTTTCCAACTTCAATTGAGGTGATTGTTTGCCGTGTAACCCCTACGGCTTTGGCCAGCTCTTCTTGGGTTATCTTTTTCTTCTTTCGCAATTCTGGGATTCTTGTTTTCAAATTACCACCTCCAAAAAGAAAAGCTAACTTTGCATAAAAAGAATAGCACGCTTTGCATTTTGTGTCAAGCAAACTTTGCAAAAAAAATTTAAAAAATAAATGCTTTAATAACTGTCTTTTTTTGTGAATATATGCTATCTTAAAGGCAAATAGTAATTATTACTATATATTTTTGGTAAAAGATAAGGTTG
>JAPXME010000074.1:0-9032 GCA_033809185.1 Clostridiaceae bacterium | reverse complement strand
ATTGGCTACTGGAAGACTGTAAAAGGTATGGCACACTTCCTTTTGCAGGGGTAGCAAGGGCTGCCTTTATTGCCATGCAATTCTTGAATTCCTTTGTTGAACTTCAAATAATAACAAAGGAAGAACAGGAAAGCTTTATGAATTCCTTAAATACCGTTACTAAGCAATTAAATACAGATTATCAGAAGGTATTAAATGAAGAATTAAGTCAAGAAGAGTTCCTTGAAAAGTATGGACATATAAGACCAGGCACTTATGATATTTTATCCCTTAGATATGACGAGAATTTTTCTTATTATTTTTCTAATATTACCAATAAGAAAGAAGAGATAATTAGTTCTCCTTTTACAGCGGACAAGTTAGAAGAAATAGATAAAGTATTGCTGGAGCATGGCCTTACAACAAACGCAGAAAATTTAATTACATTTATTAAAGAGGCCATTGAGGGTAGAGAATATGTTAAATTTATGTTTACCAGATCATTGAGCAAAGTAATCCAGCTAATTGAAGAATTTGGTGGCAGATATGGTATAGGAAAAGAGTATTTAGCTTACTTAGATATTCAGAGAGTCAAAGAATTGTATTCAACTTTAGACCATAGAGATGTCAAGGATATTTTCCTGGAAGATATCCAAAAGAATAAAGCATTCTACCAATATACAAAAGCCATTAAACTTCCTAGCCTTATAACTAAATCAGAAGATGTTTATAAATATTATTTGTTAGAAGAAGAGCCAAATTTTATTACATTAAAGGGCATAAGAGCCGAGATTGTAAAAGAAGAGGAGATACATAATACTGAAGTAAAAGGGAAGATTGTTCTGATCCGCTCAGCGGATCCGGGATATGATTTTCTATTTAGTAAAGCTATTGGCGGCTTGATAACACAGTTTGGCGGAGCCAATTCCCACATGGCCATAAGATGTGCTGAACTGGGAATCCCAGCTGTCATAGGTGTTGGAGAACAATACTATCGTCAGTGTTCCGGTTCAATCGCTTTAGAAATAGACTGCCTGAATAAGAGGATAAGGTATTTAAAATGAAAAAGATTTTAATAACCCAGAGAATTATTGAAAATGACGCTTATCATGAGATTAGGGATTGCCTGGATGTAAAGTGGGCGGCGTTTTTAGGAGTCGCGGACTTATTGCCTATTCCTTTACCCAGCCATTATGACCTTAGGATTTATTTTCAGGAGTTAAATATTGCCGGAATTATATTTAGTGGAGGAAATGATCTAAGCCAATATTCCGGCAAAGGGATTGACAAGACAAGGGATTTCTTAGAAGAGAGATTAATCGAATATGCCCTGCAAGAAAACATACCGGTTCTGGGCATCTGCAGAGGTATGCAGTTAATAGGCAATTTTTTCGGCCTGACTTTAGAAAAAGTAGAGGGTCACGCAGGGAAAAGACATGGAATTCAAGTTAATGAAAAGTCGAAATACTATGTTTCTTTGAAAGATTTACAGCAAGTAAATTCTTATCACAATTACGGTTTCAAAGAGACAGGGGATGTGTTCATTCCTTCGGTAGTAAGTGATGATGGGATTATAGAAGCCATGGAGCATAATCGTTTGAAAATATTTTTGCAAATGTGGCATCCGGAAAGGGAAAATCCTTTTCGTGAAAACGAAATCAAATTCATTAGAGAATATTTTAATGATGAATAGTAGGTTACTGGCATGAAAACCGATTACAACCGATTACAAATGAACTAATGAACTAACGAGGTGCAAGATGAGAGGAATAATTCTAGCAGGTGGCTCTGGTTCAAGATTGTACCCAATTACAAAAGGTGTAAGTAAACAATTGCTGCCAATATACGATAAGCCTATGATCTACTATCCCATATCTGTACTTATGTTATCCCGAATCCGGGAAGTCCTTATTATTTCAAATCCCGAATATATTGACCTATACAAGAACTTACTAGGTGACGGTTCACGGCTGGGTATGCAGTTTGCATACAAGATTCAAGAAAAACCGAGGGGGCTTGCCGATGCTTTTATAGTTGGGCGTGACTTTATTGGAGATGAGAGTGTCTGTCTTATTCTTGGTGATAACGTATTTTATGGACAAGGGTTCGTACCAAAGCTGCTTAAAGCTACTAAGATAAAGGATGGAGCTATGGTTTTTGGCTATTACCTGCCCGATCCAAGGGAGTTTGGGGTTGTAGAATTTGATAAAGATTTTAATGTCTTATCAATAGAAGAGAAACCGAAGAAGCCTAAATCCAACTATGCAGTACCCGGGCTATATTATTATGATAACAGCGTTGTTGAAAGGGCTATGAAGTTAAAACCTTCCGCCCGAGGGGAATTAGAGATTACTGATTTGAACAGAGAATTCTTAAAAGAAGGAAAACTAAAAGTAGAATTACTAGGCAGAGGATTCGCCTGGCTGGATACAGGAACATATGATGGTCTTGCTAATGCCGCAAATTTTGTTAGTACCATGCAGAAAAGGACAGGTCTATTCATAGGATGTCTTGAAGAGATTGCCTACAGGAATAATTGGATTACACGAGAACAGTTGCTTATGATGGGCAAGGAATATGAAAAAACAGAATATGGGCAATATTTGCTAACCATCGCGGAAGAGATTCTATAGCTATCAAAGGGGTGACAGGATGAATATTCTTGTAACTGGCGGAGCGGGTTTTATTGGTTCAAATTTTATTAGATATATGTTATCGACCTATGATTATAAGATTATTAATTTGGATTTATTAACTTATGCCGGTAATTTAGAGAACTTGAAAGACATTGCTGATGATGAAAGGTATCATTTTATAAAGGGTGATATTTGCGATAGAGAGTTACTTGATGTGATATTTAATAAATATGATATAGATGTTGTCATTAACTTTGCTGCCGAGTCTCACGTTGATAGAAGCATTGAAGACCCCGAGATTTTTTTAAAAACTAATGTACTTGGTACTCAAGCTTTATTGGATACCGCCACGGCTCATTGGAAAACTGAGCCGGGCAATAAGTACAGCCGGGAATACAGAGACGGGGTTAAGTTTATCCAAGTATCTACGGATGAGGTATATGGTGAATTGGGTAAGGAAGGATTATTCACCGAGGAGACTAATTTGGCGCCTAACAGTCCTTATTCAGCTTCTAAGGCGGCTGCTGATTTAATGGTAAGGGCGTATCATGAGACCTTTGGGCTTCCGGTAAACATAACTCGGTGCTCCAACAATTATGGCCCTTATCAGTATCCGGAAAAGTTGATTCCTTTGATGATTGGTAATGCCCTGGCAGGGAAACCCTTACCGGTGTATGGGGATGGGAAGCAAATTCGTGATTGGTTATATGTGAAGGATCACTGTAGAGCCATCTCTGCTGTGCTACATAAGGGTAAGGACGGAGAAATATATAATATTGGCGGTAATAATGAAAAAGAGAATATAGAAATCGTAAAGCTTATCCTAAATGTACTGGGAAAAGATGAAAAATTGATAACTTTTGTGGCTGATAGGCCAGGCCATGACAGGCGCTATGCCATAGATAATACTAAGATAACCAGGGAATTAGGTTGGTCTCCTTCTTATACTTTTGAGGACGGAATATGGAAAACTATAGATTGGTATGTAAATAACCAAGACTGGCTATATCATCAAAAAAATATTAAGAATAGTACAGGCATAATATAAAGTTTTTTATAATAATAAAAATTAGTATAGGCAAATCGCAAAATTTCTTATATACTGTCTAATTGAAAAGGTTATTGTAGAATAACATCTGCATGGGAGGTGAACATCATGGCTTTTAAGATTACAGATTCCTGTATTTCCTGCGGGGCTTGTGAAGGTGAATGCCCAACTGAAGCTATTTCTGCAGGTGACGGAATATTTGTAATTAATGCGGACCAATGCATTGATTGCGGAGCTTGTGCTGGTACCTGCCCAACAGGTGCTATTGAGGAAGCATAAGTTTATTATTTTACTAAGCACATGATAGACATGTGCTTTTTTCTTTTTTGGATATAAAATTCTACTTTGTTTACAATAAGATTAGGGTTTTCCAAGTCGTTACTTCTGGCTGAAGACAATTGTTCTATTTATGCTATAATATTGTTACTAATAGGAACTACGGATGTCTCAGAAAACAGAAAGCGCTGGGGGAAAAACAGATGAGACGAATCGATATAGGATTTGATTTACGCTTAGAGCAGAAGCAAAAACTAATAATGACCCCTGAACTTCGTCAGGCTATTGAGATTCTTCAGCTTCCTGCTTTTGAATTGAGTCAATATATAAACCAGGTGCTTACAGAGAATCCTTTAATAGAGGTGCAAGAAGTTCCTGTCATCCCTGAGCTTCAGGAAAAAAAACAGGAGATTAACTGGGAGGACTATCTGCAAAGCGCCAACGAGTACAGAGGTCCTAGTGAGCCTAAAGAAACTAAGGAAGATAATCTACAACTTACTATTGAGAATACGGTTACTAAAGGCCGAAGTTTAGAAGATTATCTTTATTTACAATTAGGAGTTCTAAAATTAAGTAATGACCAGAGGCGTATTGCTGAATATCTAATCGGTAATATCAATTCTGCCGGGTATTTAACTGTTAGTGTAGAGCAGGCTGCAACCGACTTAGCCGTGTCGGAGAAGAAGATTGAAGAAGTTTTAAAAATAATTCAAGGCTTTGATCCTGCGGGAGTAGCAGCCAGAAATCTGGAGGAGTGTCTGATTATTCAGCTAAAGCAACGGGATATTCAGGACCCTTTGGTATATAAGATAGTCGAGAATCATTTAGAACAGATAGCGGCAGGTAGTTTAAATAGGGTTGCCCAGGAGCTTGATTTACCTATAATCAAGGTTCAGGAATATGCCGACTTGATAAAAAGTTTAAATCCCAAGCCCGGAGCCTCTTATGGAGGAGACGCCGAGATCAGGTATATAATACCTGACGTTATTGTTGAACTTGTTGATGGTGAGTTTGTTATTCAAGTTAACGAAAATACTAGTCCTAGACTGGCGATCAACAAGACCTATGCTTCCATCTTGCAAAAAAACAGTACTGCTGATGAAAAAACTAAAAAATTCGTCGAAGATAAATTAAATCAAGCCATTTGGTTGATCCGTTCTATTGAACAACGTCGTTCCACAATATATCAGGTTACAGAGGCGGTCCTTGAGTTTCAGCGTCCCTTCTTTTTGCAGGGTGTACGCTATCTCAATCCTTTGAATTTGAAACAGGTTGCTGACAAACTGGACATTCACGAATCTACTGTTAGTAGGGCAACATCTAATAAATATATCCAAACGCCTCATGGAACTTTTGAATATCGGTTCTTTTTCTCTTCAGGGGTAAATAATACTGAGGGGAAGCGTACTTCTTCAGAGACCATCAAGTTAATGATTCAAGAGATAGTTAATAACGAAGACAGCACAAAACCTTTAAGTGACCAAAAAATTGCTGACCATCTGCGGCAGGAAGGCATCAATATTGCCAGGCGCACTATTACTAAATATCGTGAAGAATTAGGTATTCTTAATGCCGGTCAGCGCAAAAGATATACTAAATGAAGGGTAAACTAATCAGGCGTTCTACTGTAATCTGATTCAATTATTGAGGGAGGGACAATATGATCAAAATTGGTATTAATGGTTTTGGACGGATTGGACGAAATGTTTTTCGCGCAGCAGAGGGTAGGAAGGACCTAGAAATTGTAGCAGTGAATGACTTAACAAACGCAATGACTCTAGCCCATTTGCTAAAATTCGATTCTGTTCATGGGACTTTTCCAGCAGATGTTCAAGTGAAGAATGACGCTATTATTATTAATGGCAGGGAGATTAAGGTCTTGGCTGAGAAGGATCCGTCCAAATTGCCTTGGGGAGAGCTTGGTGTTGATCTTGTGGTGGAGTCCACAGGTAGGTTCACTAACGCTGAGAATGCTAAGGCTCACCTGGAAGCAGGAGCTAAGAAGGTTATTATTAGTGCTCCGGCTAAGGGTGAGGATCTGACCATAGTTATGGGGGTTAATGAGGAAAAATATGACCCAGAAAAGCACCACATTCTCTCTAATGCCTCTTGTACCACGAACTGTCTAGCCCCGGTAGTCAAAGTGCTCCACGATAAATTCGGAATTAGGAGGGGCTTTATGACTACGGTTCATTCGTATACTAATGACCAGCAGATCCTAGATTTACCTCATAAAGATTTACGCAGAGCCAGAGCCGCAGGAATGTCTATTATTCCGACTACAACAGGAGCGGCAAAAGCCGTAACACTAGTACTGCCTGAACTAGAGGGCAAGTTAAATGGCTTTGCTATGCGAGTTCCTACTCCAAATGTGTCTGTAGTTGATTTTGTGGCTGATTTACTTAAGGACACTAGTGTTGAGGAGATCAATGATAGTCTGAAAGAAGCAGCTGCAGGGCCAATGAAGGGTGTGTTGGGATATAGTGAATTACCCTTGGTCTCCAGGGATTATAATGGGGATCCTCATTCCTCAATTGTTGATGGATTGTCTACCATGGTACTCGATGGTAATATGGTCAAGGTAGTAGCTTGGTATGATAACGAATGGGGTTACTCTTGCCGGGTAGTCGACCTGGCTGCTTATGTAGCCGGTTTGTTGTAATAAATAATTAATTAATCCAGGACACTGCATAACAACTGGAGGAGGCGTCAAAGATGCAACTGAAAACCTTAAGAGATGTTGATGTAGAGGGAAAACGTGTTCTGGTGCGGGTAGATTTCAATGTACCGTTAAAGAATGGCGAAATTCTAGATGATACGAGAATCACTGCCGCACTTCCTACTCTCAAGTATTTGCTGGAAAGGAGAGCCAAGGTAATTTTGGTTACCCACTTGGGTCGTCCTAAGGGCCAAGTGGTTCCGGAGTTGAGTGTTCAACCTCTCGCTCTTCATATAGGCAAGCTCCTTGGCAAGTCAGTTAAGTTTGCCAGGGATTGGGGCGGACAGGAATCCAAGACTGTTGTGGCTGATATGGCGGAGGGTGAGCTATTACTCTTAGAAAATGTCCGCTTTGCTCCTGGTGAGGAGAAGAATAGTGAAGAAATGAGCCGTTCTTTGGCGGAACTGGCTGATATTTACATAAATGATGCTTTTGGGACTGCCCACAGGGCTCACGCTTCTACGGCGGGAGTTGCTCAGTACTTGCCAGCAGCGGCAGGTCTGTTGATGGAAAAGGAGATCAATTCTCTTTCTGCGGCTTTAGATAATCCGGAGAAACCTTTTGCCCTAATCCTAGGTGGGGCTAAGGTGGCAGATAAAATTCCTGTAGTAGAATACTTAATAGACAGCATTGATTACTTGCTAATTGGCGGAATTATGGGGAATACTTTTTTAAAAGCCCAAGGGAAAGATTTAGCAGCCACAAAGGTTGATCAGGAAGGGCTGGAGGCGGCTAAAGAAATCCTCCAAAAAACTACAGCCAAAGGGGTTAAGCTGGTTTTACCTCAAGACTTGGTTGTGGCTGATGAATTTAGTGCTGAGGCTAATTCCCAAATTGTTAATGTAGACAGTGTGCCTGCCGATTGGATGGCTTTAGATATAGGTCCGGATACGGTTGACGCCTTTGCTGAGTGCTTGCGGCAATCGAAAACTATCGTTTGGAACGGCCCCTTGGGTGTCTATGAGTTTGCTAAATTTGCTTTAGGCACCACAGGGGTGGCTAAGGTCTTGGCTGAAACTGAGGCTAAGACAATAGTGGGAGGCGGCGATGTAGTGGCAGCCGTTGAACAGGCTGGTGTAGCCGAGAGGATTTTCCATATTTCTACCGGCGGCGGAGCCTCCTTAGAATTTTTATCTGGCTTAGAATTGCCAGGTGTAGCAGCTTTGCAGTAAAAATTTATAGCTGTGCTCCTTGGGCGAGCTAGAAATGAGGAAATGAGGGGACTGGAATGCGGAAACCGATCATTGCAGCTAATTGGAAAATGCATAAGAATATTGAGGAAGCTCTCAGCTTTGCTGCTGAGTTTGCAGTAAAAGCCGTTGCTAGAGAAAAGGTGGATACCGTAATTTGTCCGCCTTTTACGGCTCTTTATTCAGTGAGAGGGGCTTTAAGGGATTCTGGTATTAAGCTAGGAGCTCAGAATATGTATCCTGAAAGCCAAGGAGCATTTACGGGTGAGATTTCGCCGCTAATGCTCAAAAATCTAGACTGTGAATATGTGATCCTGGGTCATTCAGAACGTCGCCAGCTTTTGGGCGAGACCGATGAATTTATTAATCGGAAAATCAAAGCGGCTCTAGAGTATGGGCTTAAACCTATCCTTTGTGTAGGGGAAACCCTAGAGCAGCGGCAAAAAGGCCAAACGGAGGAGATTTGCCGTAACCAGTTAATAGGATGTTTGGCCGGAATTAACAGTGCCGATCTGGTGGATCTGGTGGTGGCCTATGAACCTATCTGGGCTATCGGTACTGGTGTTAATGCAAGTGCCGAAGATGCAGAGGCTACTTGTAAGGTACTCCGACAAACCCTGGCTGAACAGTGGGGCCAGGAAACTGCTGATTTGCTCAGAATTCAGTATGGCGGCAGTGTTAAAGTGGATAATATTGAGCAATTTATAGTACAGGAGAATATAGACGGTGCCTTAGTTGGTGGAGCCAGCTTAGAGGTAGCTTCTTTTATGCGTCTTGTGCAAATTGCAGGGGAGATGGGTCAATAAGATGACAATGGTTAAAAAACCTGTATTGTTAATCATTTTAGATGGCTGGGGCGTATCTGATTGTGAAAAGGGTAATGCCATAGCACGTGCTAAGACTGTATATTTTGATGGACTATTGGAGCGGTATCCTAATGCTCATCTAGAGACAAGCGGGGAAGCAGTAGGCTTACCTGCAGGACAGATGGGCAACTCTGAAGTAGGGCATCTGAATATCGGAGCAGGCCGGGTGGTTTATCAAGAGTTAACTCGGATTTCTAAGGCCATTAGATGTGGGGACTTTCAAGATAACCCGGCCTTGGTTCGGGCTATGGGGGAAGCAAAGCAGGAAGGCAAGGCTCTGCATCTGATGGGACTTCTGTCAGATGGAGGAGTGCACAG
>JAPXME010000073.1:5902-9109 GCA_033809185.1 Clostridiaceae bacterium | reverse complement strand
ACTGAGGCTTCCCGTCCTGAGTTAACTCATAATGACCTCCCTGGCTTTGTTTGTTTTTCTCATTCTCAACCTTGTTACCTTTTACATTGTCGGTTTTTTTTACTTGACTCTCTTGGCGACGCATTTCTTCCTGCACTTGTTGGGTCAAAACTTGTTGCTCAACCTGTTGTTGAAACTGTAAGCCACGAGATAACTTGCTAACTTGGGCTGATTGGGGAAGTATTACCTGCATATCTACCGGATTAACAGTCATAGCTTAATTCCCCCTGTTCCTCCAGACATAGGTATTAGTCTTAATATCCAAGCCGTCTAAACTAAACATAACCTGTTTCAAGTCTTCAGTTACATTATAGACAGATTTACCCATGGATACGGAAACACCGCCATAGACAATATTTTCTGCAATGATTCGAGCATTCTGTAATTCCTCAAATAATTCTTCTAATTCTGTCTTGCGGGCTGATAATTGGATAACTTCCTGATTAAGCTTATATTGCAAGCGACGAGCTTTCATTAAAAGCTGCTCCTTCTGCTGATTCCACCCTTTCTGTTCTTGCTGCATTTCGTTTAAGCTCTTGATAAGATTATTATTCTTATCTAAATTTTCTTGAGAAGCAATCAACCTACGGCACACATCTTTGTATTCCTCCCGTGATTCAGGCCGAATACCAACTTCCAGCACCGTCGAAGTTCCCATATTAGAACCAATAGCTTTAGCAAAAATCTCTTCACCGGCAGTAGCAGACCCTCCTACGAGAAGTCCCTTTTTGCTACTTACTGTAATTTTTCTTCCCGCTTTACAGACACTATGCATTATAGCCTCCGCCACAGTAATACTGTCTCCAGATATGACCTGACTATTTTCGATATAGCGGGCACCAACATTCCCTTTGGCATAAGCGGTGCCTCTGACTATTCCTTTTTTAACTTGGATATTGCTCTCACTTATTACTGTCCCCTCTAAGTTGCCGTATATTTCAACGTCACCAGTAGCCTCCACGGAAAAATTACTTTTTACCGTTCCGCGGACAATTACATTGCCCATATATTTAATATTCCCGGTACTAAAATCAACATCTCCTCTTACTTCATAGACATTTAAAACATTTACTCTTCCGTTAGAATAGACTACGTGTCCGCTTTTTGTAGCAATAAGCTTAGTATATTCCTCAACTGCTTGAGTGTTCTGTCCTTGGGGTAAGCGAATATCTTTGCCCGGTTTAGCTTTCGTCTCTTCTCCGTAAACATTTTTTCCGTTTATACCTGCTGTAGCTGGTATTTTTTCCACTAATATCTGGCCGGATTCAACGCTTTGGATTAGATTAAGATTATAAAAATCTACACTACCGTCTTCTAATTCCTGGGGTTTGAGTTCGATGCCTTTAGGATTAAAATGGAACTCCAGTCTAGCATTTTCCCCTTCTTCTGGTTTTGTTCCTTCAGCAACCAAAATCTCACTATAGAGATTTTGTTTTTCCAAGGCTTGGCTAAGAGCTTCTTCTTTGACGCCATACAAGATATTTTGCTCCTGTAGAACCCCTTGAATATCGGCCATTGTTAAACTTTCACCATTCTTAAAGGGCGCAATAATTAGGTAAGCCTTAAGCTTATCCTGACTTACTCTTATTCGTAGGATCGGTTTACAATCAAAGCCTATCAGACTGCCAGTTAGCTTTATATGTTCACCATTGGCCTCACTAACAGCTTTCTCCAATGTCTCGCGTTCAAAAGGTATTTTTTTATTGATCAGATCGGTCCTAATTAATTCAAGAGATGGCGGAAAGAGCAAATAATTGTCTTTTTCTACACTGATATAGATCCCATCAGGTTTTTTGAACAATGAATACCTAATGCTCATGGAAATCACCCCCTATAGATTTCTTTTTTGTCGAGACAACTTACCTCTTAGACGAAATATTGCTTTTGTATGTAGTTGAGATATTCTAGAATCGGATAAATCCATAACTTCGGCAATTTCTTTATTAGTCAAATCATTATAATAAAATAAGCTTACCACCGTTTTTTCTTTTTCAGGCAGATCATTAACTGCCTGGGCTAGTATTGTTTTCAATTCATTTATCTCAAATATTTTCTCAGGATTCGGACTATTCTGATCGACTATATATTCCCCATGAGAAACATTATCTCCTTCAAATAAAGGTTCCTCTAAAGATATAATCGAAATAAACTGAATTTCTTTTAGCCAAATATCTAACTCTTCCAAAGATATTTGAAGATAAGCCGCTATTTCTTCATCCCTAGCACTCCTGCCTAGTTCATTTTCTAGATTAGCATAGGCTTCTTCTAATATTTTTGCTTTCTTACGTAAAGAAAGGGGTATCCAATCTTCCCTGCGCATGGCATCAATGATGGAGCCTTTGATTCTTTTACTGGCATAAGCAGGAAAAGGTATGCCTAACTCCACATCATAACGTTCCACAGCTTCCAAAAGCCCAATAATTCCGTTGCTATTAAGATCATCACGGGAAACATGAGAAGGTATGTATGTAGCCACCTTATTAGCTACTCTTTTCACCAACGGTAAATACTCAATAACTAACTGTTCTTTGAGTTCCTGGCTTTTTGAATTAGAATATTTACGCCACATTTCTTTATTTTCCACCGCCAGAACCCCCTAAAACATTGGTTAGAATGTTAGATTGTTTTCTGACCTTTATTTATTGTTCTAATTACTAAATCACCGTTGGCCGGAAAAAATTCAATCGTCCGTCCATGGTTACCTCCTGTATCTTCGGCCAACAATTTGATCTTACATTCATACAAAGCTTTCTTTACTGCGATAGTATTTCTCTCACCGATCTTCATAATATTGCTTTGTCCGGGGAAATTAAACATTTGGGCACCACCGGCAATCTTAGCCTGCAAACGATGGCGATTTCCTCCCGCCTTGACAATTTCCTCTACTAATGATACGACCCCGGTATCAGCATATTTTGCTTTGTTTAAAACGGATCTGCTGGTTGTACTATCAGGTAGCATAACATGAACCAAACCGCCAATTTTACTAAGGGGATCCCAAATACATACCCCAACACAAGAACCTAAACCAGTGGTAATTATGCTATTAGGGGCACTAACAGTATTTAATTCAGCAATCCCTACTTTTACTGGTTCCAAATTCATTATAACACTCCTAGAGATTTTAACAAAAATTCCAAGGTCTGTGGTTCAGGCAATAAGAAATAG
>JAPXME010000073.1:0-5892 GCA_033809185.1 Clostridiaceae bacterium | reverse complement strand
AAATAGTGTCCCGTAATTTTACGTTCTTCTTCTATAAAGACATTTTCTACGACTAAGGCATAATCACTGACTTCACCTATCTGCTGTAAAACCTCACCCAAAATTGCTCCGGCCATATCGCTACACATTGCTGGCACACCAGGTACAAAGGTATGCTGAGTAAACATAGATAAAGCATTGAGATAAGAGCCAGATAAGATGTTGACGATTTCTTTGAATGCCGAAATTTGAATTTCACCCCATGAATTTGTTGTCCCTGCTGGATTACCGAATAGTAAATCCAAGAAGAAAAAGACCTGCTCCTTAGGAATTAGGAAAAGCATCCCCATAGGCCACTCGCCTTCTACCCGCATATATCCCCCGGCAACTTCCTTGTCGGCCCCTCCGATGATCTCAGTAATCTGTGCAAAAGGAGCGATATTAGCTTGAGGCACTGTCATTTCAATTCTTCTGGACATCATTAAGGATAATGAGGTAGCGGCATTTCCGGCCCCAATATTACTGATTTCCTTTAAAGTATCAAGTTGTAATGATGTTAATTCAGAATAATCTTTCATTTTTCTTATTCCTTCCCATCTATTATTCCAAAATCCAACACCTTAACTAAGTCCATAATGATTAGTAGTCTACCATTAATCTTACCAATGCCCTTAATATACTGATTATCAATGCCATTTACAGCTTGAGGTTTTTCTATCTGCTTCGGAGAGAGGTTCAATACTTCTGTAACATGATCAATAGTCATACCTACCAGAGAATCCTCCCACTTGAAGACGATAATACGAGATTCATCAGTATACTCCTGGGGTGGCAAGTTGAATCTTAGATGAGAATCGATTACAGGAATCACTGTACCACGTAAATTAATAACACCTTTTACGAAATAGGGTGCTTTCGGCACTCTTGTCATTGGATACCAGCGAATTATTTCCTGGACGGCCATAATATCTACAGCATATTCTTCATTGCCCAGATTAAATGCTACAAATTGCATTTCTTCCTGTTCTATTTCCATCTGATCTGCCCCACTAATCACTGAGCCATTAACCTTTTCAACGTCGACATTCATGGTAATCCCTCCAATTAGAATAGTGTGCCGATATCCAAAATAAGTGAGATTCTGCCATCACCCAAAATAGAAGCCCCAGCAAGACCGCGTATACCAGATAATATTTTGCCTAGAGAGTTAATGACAATATCTTGTTGTCCTACCAGTTCATCAGCTACAAGACCTATTTGTTGATCCCCGCGCCGTACAACGACTACATACATCTCGCTTTTTTCTTTATCACCGGGAACATCTAGAATCTCTTTCAAGAATACTAAGGGCAATACCTTATCCCTCAGAACCATAACCTGTTGACCTTGAATATCCTTAATCTCATTAACATCAAGACTTGTCGTCTCGTCAATTGTACCTAACGGAATCGCATATATTTCTTCCTGTACCTTAACTAATAAAGCCTGAATAATAGCTAAAGTCAGAGGTAATTTAATAATAAAGCGTGTTCCTTGTCCAGGTGTAGTCTCCAAAGAGACCTGTCCGTTAAGAGACTGAATCTTACTTCTGACAACATCAAGGCCAACGCCCCGACCTGAGACATCTGTGACCTCTTTGGCTGTAGAAAACCCTGGTTCAAAAATTAAATTATTAATAGCATTAACTTCCATGTTTTCAGCTTGATATGTAGTGATTAAGCCATTTTGTAATGCTTTTCTGCGAATAGCATCAGGGTTAAGACCTTTACCGTCATCTTCTACATAGATCATCACCCGGTTACCTTCATGCCTAGCCGATAACTTGAGAGTGCCTGTAGCCGGCTTACCTACTTTCTTACGTTCTTCAGGAGATTCTAAACCATGATCTAAAGCATTACGAATTAAGTGTAGAAGTGGATCGCCGATTTCATCAATAACAGTACGATCTAATTCTGTCTCTTTACCCTCCATAACTAACTCTACATCTTTATTTAACTCCTTAGATAGGTCTCTAACCATCCGTGGAAAACGGTTGAATACCTGATCCACTGCGACCATACGCACATTTTGCACTACATTCTGTAGGTCAGTAGATATCCTATCTATTTGCTCAATAGTTTCATTGAGATCACTCAAATTATTGGAAGTATAGATCTGCTCCAAACGAGTTTTGTTGATTACTAACTCCCCTACCAAACTCATCATATTGTCCAAACGCTTAATATCAACCCGCACAGTCTGATGAATTTTCTGGGGCTTTTTGTTGCCATTAGACGAAATATTTTTCGTCATAGCCGCCGGTGATGGTTTCCCGTCCTCCTCCAGCTTTGCTTCCTCTTCTTCAGCAGCACGTTTAGCCAGTTCATAAGTTTCGATATTGATTTCCTCAATATATCCCACACGAATTTCCGAAATTGTTTCAATATTTTTTCTTATTTGATCACTAGATAGAGCTGAGATGTAGATAAAAGTAAATTCATTCTCAAAATTCTCATCCTCTAAATCTTGAACAGATGGAACGGCTTTAAGAACTTCCCCAACAGGTTCCAGATTGCGGAAAACCATATAAGCTCGTACACCTTTCATAACACATTCATCTTCTACAATGACTTTGATTTGAAAGGCTTTTTGTCCTTTTTCTTCTACGACCTTAAGTAAGTCCTTCTCATATTCATTGAGCTCAAGAACTTCATTCTGACTTCCAAGATCAGCAGCTCTTACACTGTCTGCGGCAGTCTCTTCTTTTTTCGACTTATTTGTATCAGAACCAAGGCTGCCCCCTTTTTCTAAAGTAAGCAAATCTGCTGCGATCTTGCTGACATCCAAATCAGGTTCTTCTCCACTACGAACAGACTCCATCATACTTTCCAGAGCATCTACAGACTGAAAAAGAACATCAATAATCTCCTCATTTAAAACAAGTTCTTTTTCGCGAATCTTGTCCAAGAGGCTCTCCATTTTGTGAGTTAGTTGAGCAATGTTTTCAAAACCCATTGTAGCTGACATACCCTTAATCGTATGGGCAGCTCGAAAGATCTCATCGACAGCCTCCAAATTACCAGGATCGCTCTCTAAACTCAACAAGCTCTGATTTAGTATCTGTACATTTTCCATGGACTCTTCTAAAAATAGGTCCAAATATTGAGATGTATCCATTCTTGTCGCCTCCTATTTTGTTCTCAAAGCCTGTACTATTTGTTCGCTGATTTTATACAGCGGTACCTCATAATCAACTGCCCCAATCTTAAAGGCTGATTTTGGCATGCCATATACTACACTTGTTTCGGCACTCTCGCCGATAGTAACTGCTCCAGCTTCCTTTAATGCTTTTAAACCTAAAGCCCCATCACTACCCATCCCTGTCATGATAACTCCTACTTTGGTAGCATTTATCTTAGCGGCAGAATGAAAGAGAACATCAACCGCAGGACGATGACCGTTCACTTGAGGCTTTTGGTTTAAACGGATCAGGTGCTTCCCATTATCTGTAGCTATTTCCATGTGATAATCACCGGGTGCTACATAGGCTTTGCCCCTTTCAATAACATCCCCATCCTCTGCTTCCTTCACTGCAAAAGAAGAGACAGAATCCAATCTTTGGGCTAAAGAACGCGTAAAACCTGGGGGCATATGTTGAACTATTAAAATTGCGGCATTCAATCCACTAGGTAATGAGCTCATTACTTCATGTAATGCTTTAGGTCCGCCCGTTGATGTGCCAATGACGACTATCGGGAATGTACCTTTAACAATACTACGCAGATCAGGCTTTAAGGATACAGGCTTGGGTTGAACTCTGGGCATAAAGCCACCGATTTTTGTAACCTGAACTTCCGAAGCAACCTTAACTTTAGAGATTATTTCCTGACTAAGTTTTGCCAAATCAGGGGAGATGGTTCCACTTGGTTTAGCAATAAAATCTACAGCACCTTTTTCTAAAGCTGTTATTGTTGCACTAGCACCTGAATGAGTTAGGGCCGAAAGCATCACCACAGGTGTAGGCCTCTCTCCCATGATTAAATCTAAGGCTTCCAGACCATTAAGAATCGGCATTTCCACATCCATAGTAATAACATCCGGCTGTAGTTTGATAGCTTTCTCGTATGCCTCTTTCCCATTTCTTGCAGTAGCAATAACCTCTAATTGTGGATCACTATTGATTACATCACTTATGATCTTACGCATTAAGGCTGAATCGTCAGCCACTAATACTCTGATTTTTTGGGCGGACAAATTCATCTAGAGCAGCCCCTTTCTGCGCAACTCTATCTGTCGCTGATAGACGAACTTGATAATGCTTTGTTGATGTCTTTCGGCTAGATCAAGAAATTTAACTGCAGCTATCTGTCGCTTAATACCTCCAGCATCATATTCTTTATAAGTTCTGATTATCTCACCATATACCTCTAGTAAGTCCTCCCCTACCTGAAACATTAGCTTGATTTGATGACCTTTATTCACCTTTAGTGGCTCATCAAGAACTAGCATCATGCCTCCCCCAGAGAGGTCACGACTCTTACATTCAACCTCCTGAATGTTATTCTCAGTGTCAGTATATCTTAAGTAGACATTAAGATTTACTGCTACCCTGACATATTCCCTTTTCTGCGCCTTTTCTATGGCATCAGGAGCTTCTAGAATAAGCAGAGGCAAACGCTCTGGTAAACTAACAATTACTTTAGAGCGGAAAGAATATACTGATAGGCGATCTGTAAAATAAACGCTGACATAATTTCCGCTAGGAATAAAAAGCGGTATCCGATCCTTAACAGGGCTGGCCAAGGCAACCCTATCCTCCCAGATATTCTCTACTCTGCTAGGATATCTTTGAGCCTCACCGTTTTTATCTAAAAATTCAACATGTACTAGCTGATTTTCTTTAATATATTTTCTCAGATCCATGTTACACCTACCTGAAGTATTCTGTCACGCGATTGAAAAATGCTTTTACCCCTGAATTATTTTCAGGATTATAATCTTGTTTGCTTAAGGAGGAGGCCAATTGATAAATATCCTGACTGGCCTTACAAGTAGGATAACTGATTATGAAGGGTTGCTGCTCCTTAACAGCTTGACTAACCTTTAAATCATCCCTTATTGATCCTAAAAATTCAATTTTGTGATCCAAAAATTTGTTTACTGCTACCTTCAGTTTGAAAAATACTACATAAGCATCTGCCGCAGTATTAGCACGATTAACAACCACCTGAATCTTACCGCTATACCGTTGTTGTTTAATAGTTTTAATTAAACCGTAAGCATCAGTTATAGCAGTAGGTTCAGTTGTAGTAACGATAATAACTTCATCTGCAGCTAAGGAAAAACTCTGAACAGATTTAGCTAAACCAGCTCCGGTATCAATAATCAAATAGTCGGCTAGACCTTCGAGATGACTAAGTTTTGTGAGAAAATTCTCTACCTGCCAATCTTTCAGATTAGCTAACTCCTGCATCCCGCTTCCTCCGGGGATAATCTTCAAACCCCTTGGACCTTCACAGATTATTTCCGGGATAGTCTTCTCACCATAAATAACATGAGCCAAATTATAAGGTGTAGAAAGTCCAAGAATCACGTCAATATTAGCCAACCCTAGATCAGCATCAAGTAAGATTACCTTTTGCTTCAGCTCAGACAAAGCCAAGGCTAAGTTAACTGAGAAATTAGTCTTGCCCACCCCTCCTTTGCCACTAGTGACGGTTATTACCCTGGTGAGCTTATCGCGTCCGGTAATTTTGGCTTGCAGGTTATTTTTCATCTGTTGAGCTAGAATCCGCAGATTATCAGCTTGTTTATTCATAGCCCACTACTCCTTCATCAACAACAATTGGACAAGTTTAACTGGGTCTGCGGCCTCAATATCATCAGGAATATCTTGACCGGTAGTTATATATGCTAGCGGAATCTTACTACGAC
>JAPXME010000072.1:0-9113 GCA_033809185.1 Clostridiaceae bacterium | reverse complement strand
AGATCCATATGAGAATATGGGAGCTCAATTAGTAAAAGAAGTTGCTACCAAAACTAATGATGTAGCTGGTGATGGTACTACAACTGCTACAATTTTAGCTCAGGCAATTATTCGTGAAGGCTTGAAGAATGTTACAGCCGGGGCTAATCCGATGATCCTGAAAAAAGGTATAGAAAAAGCTGTTAATGCTACAGTGGAAGAGATTAAAAAGATTGCTCAACCTGTTGAATCCAAAGCTGCTATTGCTCAGGTTGCTTCCATTTCCGCAGCTGACAAAGAAATTGGTGACCTGATTGCTGAAGCTATGGAGACTGTAGGTAATGACGGTGTTATTACTGTTGAAGAATCACAAAGTATCGGAACAACCATGGAGGTTGTAGAAGGTATGTCCTTCGATCGTGGTTATACCTCTCCTTATATGGTTACAGATACTGATAAAATGGAGGCTGTGCTCACTGATCCATATCTTCTGATCACTGATAAGAAGATTGCAGCTATCCAAGATATCCTGCCTATCCTAGAAAAAGTTGTACAAAGCGGTAAACCAATGTTAATTATCGCTGAAGATGTGGAAGGTGAAGCTCAGGCTACCTTGGTTCTTAACAAATTACGTGGTACTTTTACTTGCGTATCTGTAAAAGCTCCTGGCTTTGGTGATCGTCGTAAAGCAATGTTAGAAGATATTGCTATCCTTACTGGTGGTCAAGTTATCAGTGAAGATCTTGGTCTGAAATTAGAAAATACTACTTTAGAGATGTTAGGCCGTGCAGCTCGTGTAATTGTCAACAAAGAGGAAACCACTATTGTTGAAGGACACGGTGATAAGGCGAAAATCGAAGCACGTGTTAACCAGATTCGTAAGCAGATTGAAGAAACTACTTCCGAATTTGATAGAGAGAAACTGCAAGAGCGCTTAGCTAAGCTGGCTGGCGGTGTTGCGGTAATCCAGGTTGGTGCTGCAACTGAAACCGAGCTGAAAGAGAAGAAGCATCGGATTGAAGATGCTCTGGCTGCAACCCGGGCTGCTGTTGAAGAAGGTATAGTTCCTGGCGGTGGTACTGCATTTATCGGTATCCTACCTGCCTTAGATAAGCTAGAAGCCGACGATCCAGATGAAAAAACAGGTATTATGATCATTAAAAAGGCTCTGGAAGAACCAGTACGCCAGATTGCTAACAACGCAGGAGCAGAAGGCTCTGTAGTCGTTGAAAAGGTTAAGACCTTAGAGAAAGGTATCGGCTATAACGCTTTAGAGGGAAAATACGAAGATATGATTGCCGCAGGTATTGTTGACCCTGCTAAGGTATCTCGTTCTGCTCTGCAGAATGCAGCCTCTATTGCAGCTATGGTTCTCACAACAGAATGCTTAATTACTGATGCTCCTGAAGAAAATCCTGCTGCGGCAATGCCAGGAATGGGCGGTGCCGGCGGTATGGGCATGATGTAATATCAGCGAAGAACCCCTTAAAGGGGTTCTTTTTTTAATTAATTTCTCATAAATGGTTTAAACTAAAAAAAATTAATAACTAGCAGGAATTTAAATTTTGAAGTAGAATATAATTAATAATAGTAATGACTATTAATAAATAAAAGGAGTATGATCATAATGAAAAAACATCAATTACCTGATTTACCTTATCCTTATAATGCTTTAGAGCCTCATATGGATGAAGCTACAGTTAGATTACACCATGACAAGCATCATCAATCTTATGTTGATGGCTTGAATAAGGCAGAAGAAAAGCTGGCTGAAGCCAGAGAAAAAGGGGATTATGCCCTAATCAAGCATTGGGAGAGGGAGTTGGCTTTCCACGGCTCAGGACACATTCTCCATACACTCTATTGGGAAAATATGTCCCCTAATGGTGGTGGAGAGGCTACAGGAGCAATTGCTAGCCAGATTGTTAAGGATTTTGGCAGTTATGAAGCCTTTAGAGCTCAATTCAAGGCGGCTGCAGTAGGCGTTGAAGGCTCTGGTTGGGCAGTCCTCGTCTGGAATCCGCAGTTTGAAAAGTTAGAGATTCTGATGGCTGAAAAGCACCAGAACCTGACACAATGGGGTGTGGTACCGCTCTTGATTGTAGATGTATGGGAGCACGCATACTACTTGAAGTATCAGAACAAGCGGGCTGATTTTGTTGAAGCTTGGTTTAACCTGATCAACTGGGATGATGTTAATGCTCGTTTTGCCAAGGTGAAGTAAAGTAGTCTAAAACAAAAGAGAGTTGCCGATAGATGGCAGCTCTCTTTTTTATTTGGAGCGAATGAAAGAATAACGAGAGGACAAGCCAGAAGCTCGTTCCTCAGTGCAATTTGTGTAGGTTCTTTTTTATTAGTCAGCTAGTTTTAAGGCATATTTTTCTTCTCTTTAGGGAAAACATAGTTAAAGAAACAAATAAGAAAGCACAAGGAGGAAATTTTAATGAAATTAAAAGACATTATGACTAAAGATGTCATCGCTGTAAGTCCTGAAACTACAGTATTTGATGCTGCTATGATCATGCGGGACAAAAATATTGGTGCAGTACCGATTTGTACTGATGACATGAACGTAGAAGGCATTATTACTGACAGAGACATTGTCTTAAGAGTCGTCTGTGCCGAAAAAGATCCCAAGAAAATCAAATGCAGTGACATTATGACTGATCGTCTGGTGGTAGGTAAAACTGACATGGAGGTCGAGTCAGCTCTAGATTTAATGGGTGATGTCCAAGTCCGTCGCCTGCCGGTAGTGGAAAACGGTAAGTTAGTAGGGTTTGTAGCTTTAGGCGATATGGCTACCCAGAAAAAATATAATAGAGAGACGGAAGAAACCCTCTCTGAGATATCAACCCCCAGTCGTCCTATGTAAACTACAGGTCTCCCGCTTTATAGCGGGAGACCATCTTAGGTTACTAATAGATAGAAAAATAGGAATAGAAACATTATATATAGTTATATATAATAATAAGCGAATATAATTTTACTTATAAATAGATTCTTAATAATGTAGCAAGGAGGAAATAGCTATGTATTTTGTTAATAGCCCAGTTTACGATCCGTATTTTAATCTAGCTTTGGAGGAGTATCTCTTTATTGGAAAAGGAAATGAAGATGCCTTTTTTATGCTCTGGCAGAACGACAATACAATTGTAGTAGGCCGCAATCAGAATACGATTGAGGAAATTAATCAAGACTTTGTCCGGGAACATAATGTTAATGTAATTCGCCGCAATACAGGAGGCGGTGCTGTTTACCACGATTTAGGTAATATTAATTTCTCTTTTATTCAAAACAATAATGATATCAGTAATATAGATTTTTCGATTTTTACTAAGCCGGTTATTGCAGCCTTAGAGAAGATTGGAGTAAAAGCGGAATTAAGTGGGCGGAATGATTTAACTATCGAAGGCAAAAAATTCTCAGGGAATTCTCAATTGATCAAAGGAAACAGGGTTTTGCATCACGGTACAATTTTATTCAACGCCGATTTAGACTTTATCCAAAAGGCTTTGAATGTTAAACCGGACAAAATCCAGTCCAAAGGTATTAAGTCGGTACGTAGCAGGGTTACTAACATATCCGAGTATCTGGACCAAGAGGTTAGTGTGGAAGAATTTAAGCAGATCCTCATTGAAAATATGTTCAAACAAAATGAACTAAAAGAATATAAACTTACGGAGGAAGACTTAGCTGCTGTTAACAAGCTTAAAGAGGAGAAGTTCTCCAAATGGGAGTGGAACTACGGAAAATTCCCACAATACTCTATTCGAAAGGATAGAAAATTTGCCTATGGCGGAATTACTATTTCCATGGAAGTTAAAAAAGGCCATATCACGGATTTTGCTATTCAAGGCGACTTTTTTGGTAATGGTGAAATCGCTGAGCTTGAGGAAATGCTGATCGGGGTTGCGGTGAATGAGGAAGCCGTAAGGGCAGCCTTGGAGGATGTGGACTTGAATCATTATATTAGTGGCATGAAGCCCGAGGAATTAGTGGAGATGATTGTCTACTAGTAATAATTAGAGGAAAAAGATAGTACTTGTAGAAAATTAAAAAGACAAATGGGTGGTGAAGTTAGAAGGGGGAAGTTAATTGGCGAACCAGGACAGAAAGTTGAGACCGGAACAGCTTAGAAAAATATGTGATCTCACAGAGTTTTCATTTACTACTACTGCGGAGATCGAGCCACTGCAAGGAATAGTTGGACAAGAGAGGGCTGTTAAGGCTCTGAATTTCGGTTTGCAAATGCGTAAGCAAGGATACAATATTTTTATTGCAGGTTCTACAGGAACAGGAAGGAATAGCTATGCCTGTTCTTTGATTGAAAAGATAGCTGCGGAACAGGAAGTGCCATTAGATTGGTGTTATCTATTTAATATGTCCAATCCCGATGAGCCTAGAGCAGTTTCTTTACCAGCGGGAGGAGCTATCGTACTCCAAGAAGAAATAAAAAATCTAGTCAACAAGATCCAGCTGGAGATTCCAAAGACATTGAATTCTGAAGAATATGGCAGAGCTAAAGCTCTTATTCTGCAAAAAATGCAAGCCAAACATAGTGAGAAGTTAGAGAATCTCAATGTGACCAGCCAAAAATTGGGCTTCAATCTGAAGCAGACGGAAAAAGGCTTAATGACAATTCCTTTAGGTAGTGATGGCAAGCCTTTAGAAGAAGAAGAGTACAATAATCTTGATCCAGAGGAATCCCGCCAGCTAGAAGAGCGCTCACGAGAACTGGATCTCCTTTTGCTGAAGGTTTTTAAGGAGCTTAGGGATCTGGAGAAGGAAACTCAAGAACAGGTTGATAAATTAGATCATCAGCTTGCCGCTGAGACTTTGGAACGAATTTTTGCTGAATTAGTTGAAAAATATCAGCACTCAGATAAAATACTGGCTTTTTTACAGGATGTCCAAGAAGATGTCTTACTTAATATAGCTGAGTTTAAGAGTAAGGATGAAAAGTCCGGTTTGGAAAGTATTCTATTTAAGGCTCAACGGCCTAGGAATATTACTCAAAAGTACTTAGTCAATATTCTGGTGGATAATAGTGAATTAAAGGGTGCTCCTGTGATAGTGGAGTCGAACCCGACTTATTATAATCTGATGGGGAAGATTGAGTACGAAAGCCATCTGGGTTTTGTAACAACTGATTTCACGAAGATAAAAGCCGGTGCACTGCATCAGGCCAATGGCGGTTATTTAATCTTGCAATGTAAGGATCTATTGACTAATAACTTTTCTTGGAATGCTTTGAAAAGAGCCTTGAAGACTAATCAGATCCAGATTGAGAATTTGACTACTCAGTTAGGGGTTATTCCTAGCGCTTCTCTAAAACCAGAGCCTATACCCTTGGATATTAAGATCGTTTTAATAGGTAGTCCCCGGGAATACCAGATACTCCACCATTATGATGAGGATTTTCATAAGCTTTTTAAGATTAAGGCAGATTTTGATATAGAGATGGAGAGGAATCCGGAACATATCTATAAGTTAATACAATTTATCAGTGCCCACCAAAAGAAAGTGGATTTACTGGATTTTTCTCGGGATGCGGTGGCGAAAATCGTAGAATACAGTTCACGACTAGCCAATAATCAAGAGAAATTATCTACACGCTTTAATGATTTGGTAGAAATCATTTATGAGAGTGACAATTGGGCTCGGCAAGAAGGTGCCACCAATGTCACATCTAAATACGTTCAGCAGGCCATTCGGGAGAAAGTTTACCGCTCCAATCAATATGAAATGAAGCTGCAGGAAATGATTGAAGAAGGCAAGATGCTCATTTCCGTTAAAGGGACTGCGGTAGGACAGATCAATGGTTTGGCCGTGTTAGATATGGGAGATTACTCTTTCGGTAAGCCGTCCAGGATAACTGTCAACACTCATGTTGGCCTTAAGGGTATTATTAATATTGAAAGAGAGGCCAAACTAAGCGGCTCTCTCCATGACAAAGGGGTATTAATCCTAAGTGGTTATATTGGTGAAAAATTTGCCCAACAATGTCCCTTATCTTTTTCAGCTAGCATATGTTTTGAACAATTATACAGTGGCATTGATGGGGATAGTGCTTCTAGTGCAGAGCTTTATGCTTTGCTTTCTAGTCTAGGTTCAATACCGTTACAACAAGGCATTGCTGTTACAGGTTCAGTCAATCAAAAAGGGGAAATCCAACCAATCGGTGGAGTAAACCAAAAAATCGAGGGCTTTTTCCAAGTGTGCAAAGCAGCCGGTTTGAACGGAGAGCAAGGGGTTATTATCCCAGTGCAAAATGTAGTTAATCTTATGTTAAATGAAGAGGTTATTGAGGCTGTAAAGTCTGGAAAGTTTCATATATATGCTATTAGCAGCATCGAAGAAGGTATTGAGATTTTAAC
The DNA here is from genome assembly GCA_033809185.1 of Clostridiaceae bacterium. Taxonomy (GTDB): domain Bacteria; phylum Bacillota; class Peptococcia; order DRI-13; family JAPXME01; genus JAPXME01. The sequence continues at coordinate 2,757 of JAPXME010000072.1, read as the reverse complement.
TGGTCTACCGGCTGGTATCATTGATGAGGATGGGAATTATCCAAGTGAATCTGTTTTCGGCCGCGTCCAAGCCCGAATTAAGAGAATTAATGAATTAGCTCGAGATAAAGATAAGAATAAGGGTAAGGATCAAGTTATAGCTCAAGATATGGAGCTAGATAAGGAAGATAAAGAAGATAAGGATAGAGATGAGGATAGAGATAAGGATATTGAGGTAGAGTAAGAGTTAGGTTAATAATTTAAGGGTGGAATATTTTACGGCTCCTTGCAGTATGAATTATAAAGGAGTATAAGCAGGGAGAGTATGTAGATGAGATTTCCAACCCGGAATATTTTTTGGACGGTTAACTTGCGGAAAATACCTTTGAAAAGTTTTGTCTTGCTTTTATTGGCCGGTACGCTGATCTTTGCCGGCTTCTTTGTCTATGAGGAACTGACAAAACCTTCTCCCTATGAGGCTGTTGTTCAAGGGATTACCCAAAGTATGCAAGCCCCAAATTACCGCTATCATTCAGTGGCTACCCGGATATTGAATGGAGAGGAAATGGTGATCTCGGAAATATGGGGGGAAAGGTCTTCTCAAGGTGTTCATCTGAAGGGTAATTTGCCGATCATCGAGGCAGAAGTGGAGATTTATCAGATTAATGATAAAATGTATCGCCGAGACCCTTTGACTGCAGGCTGGCTAGTTGTGTCTGCTAACGGAAAAGCAAGTATGGAACAGTTGATTTCCGAGCTCAATCCCTTAGGTGTATTTAATGTGTCCGCTGAATTTGATGTGATGTATAGCGGAACTGCCAAGGTAAATGGAGCTGCCTGCCGTGTCTATGAGGTTATGACCAAAGGGGAAAATAAATATCTGGAGTTATACTGGCAGGACTTTAATTACCGTTTCTGGATTGGTAAACGAGATGGGTATTTACATAAAGCAGAGATAACCGCAGAGCACAGGGATAATTCGCTACATATTTTGACAGTAAGCATTAACTTTTCAGATTACTATGAGCCTATTGAACTCCAAGCCCCTGTTGAATAAGGTAAATTTATGTTATAATCAGGAAAGTAAAATAGGATAAAATAATTATGGCTGATTGAAGCAAAGAATGGTGGGAGGAGAAATGGACCGAGTCGGAAAAGTGTTAATCAGTGAAGAAAAAGTACAACAAAGGGTTAAGGAATTGGGCCAACAACTGCAGGAAGAGTATAAGGGTAAGGATCTATTTGTACTAGGGATCTTAAAAGGTTCGGTTGTATTCCTAGCTGATTTGATCCGGGCCATTGATTTGCCTCTGCAGGTAGATTTTATGGCTGTTTCAAGTTATGGAAAATCGACTAACAGTTCAGGGGTTGTTAGGATATTAAAGGACCTTGATGCGGACATTCGCGGAAAGGATGTCCTAATCGTTGAGGATATAGTGGATACGGGCTTAACTTTGTCTTACTTACTTGAGATTTTAAACTCTAGAGAACCGGCTTCTTTGAAGATCTGTACCTTCTTGGACAAGCCTAGTCGTAGAGAGGCTAATATTGTGCCGGATTATAACGGTTTTGAGATACCTGACGAATTCGTAGTAGGTTATGGCCTAGATTATTCTGAGAAGTACCGGAATCTACCCTATATAGGGGTAATAGAATTTAATAACAACTAAATCGATATTAGAAGGGAGCTATAATTCATGGCTCAAGAACATGAACTGGTTCTGGTTATAGATTTTGGCGGACATGATAACCAGTTGATTGCCAGAAGGATCAGGGAACTACAAGTTTTTTCGGAAGTAGTTCCTTACAATACATCAGCAGCTGAGATAAAAGCTAAGGATCCTCTTGGTCTAATCTTTTCAGGCTATCCGGCCAGCACTGGAGCTGACAATGCCCTCCAAGTTGATCCACAAGTATTTGACTTGGGTTTACCTGTTTTAGAGAATGGCTCAGATTTGCAGCTATATACTACGCAAGGAATGGACAAACTAAAGGAATTTCTCTTTCAGACCTGTGGTTGTAAGGGGGAATGGACTGTAAGTTCATTTATTGATGAGCAAGTAGCCATGATCCGGCAGCAGGTAGGAGAGCGCCAGGTGTTATGTGCTTTAAGTGGCGGTGTTGATTCCTCTGTGGCTGCAGTATTGGTGCATAAAGCTATCGGGGATCAACTGACCTGTGTCTTTGTTAATCACGGGTTTATGCGTAAAGGTGAACCGGAGCAAATAAAAGCAATTTTTCAGGATAAATTCCAGATTAAGCTTGTGTTTGTAGATGCCCGGGAGCGGTTTATGGAGAAGATCCGTGGGGTCAGTGAACCGGAAACTAAGCGTAAGATTATCGGCAATGAATTCATTCGTGTCTTTGAGGACGAAGCCGCCAAGCTGGGTAAGATTGACTTTTTAGTTCAGGGTACAGTTTATCCTGATGTGGTGGAAAGCGGCGGTACTAGTGCGAAAACTACAATTAAATCCCACCACAATGTGGGTGGGTTGCCAGAGGATATGAAATTCCAATTAATTGAGCCTTTGAGGATGCTATTTAAGGATGAGGTGCGGGCTGTAGGACGGGAGTTAGGTCTACCGGAGGAGATTGTCGGTCGGCAACCCTTCCCCGGTCCTGGCTTGGCTATCCGGATTATTGGGGAGATAACTGAGGAGAAGCTGGAGATCCTGCGGGAAGCTGATGCAATTATCCTAGAAGAGATCCGGCAGGCTGGTCTCTATCAATCTATTTGGCAATCTTTTGCTATCTTGCCTAGCGTGCGTACCGTAGGAG
>JAPXME010000071.1:0-9245 GCA_033809185.1 Clostridiaceae bacterium | reverse complement strand
CACCTTGGGTATCTGTGTATGGATAGCTTCAATGCGATCGATAAATTCAGGCCCGAAAATTAAAGCCACTGTATCGGATAATTCCAGGCAGTATTTGATCTCTTCTGCTGTATAGCGGAAGTTTAAGGGGACAACCACAGCCCCGGCTTTTAGAATACCGAAATAGATTGGTAGCCATTCTAGACAATTCACCATCAAAATGGCTACTTTATCACCCTTTTTGATTCCTCTTTTGATTAATAGATTAGCCAAACGGTTGGCCTTCTCATCAAAGACTTTCCAATTTATATCCCGGCGGTATTCACCGGCAGGGTTATTAACGATCAGTTCGTACTCTAACCAAGTAACATTATCCTTCTCCTGGAGATCCATATTGATCTCGGTCAGGCATTTTTCATGTCCGTACAATCTGGCATTGCGAGCCAAAATATCTGTGATAGGCATAATAGTATTTCCTCCCGTTCTACCTTCCTACAATTTTGAAATTATAAATAATAAGCTACTTTTTTTAATTATAACCATCATTATATAGCTAATCAGCCAGTTTATCAACAACCACCTACTGGCTTTTTATCTTTTCGCCTTACTCACTGAAGGATTCTTACTCTGTCCTTATCCCTCTGTCTGGTTCATTAGGCTTGGTTTGCCCTAATTAAATCAGATTTGGTGCCTTTTCCGCCAGGCCTTAAAACGTAACCGTTCCACTGCCTGAACCAGCAAGTCAATAGGCAGTACCCTTACTAGAATACAGCGAATGATAAAAATAAAGGAAGGGTAAATACTTCTCATACCTAGGCGCAAGCCCCATTCCATACAGAAAGCTACGTAATCGGCCGTCTGGCGTGGGAAAGGTACCGGCGTATCATCCCCTCCGGCTTTGCGGAAGAAAGCAGTCTTGGTAGCCACAGGATACACAGGGATAATCTTTACAGTCCCTGGTCGTTCCATTCGATAGGTTCTGACGAAAGCATCTAAAGCAAATTTTGTGGAGTTGTAGAAGGCAAAACCGGGCAAGACCATTTTTCCCAAGGCAGAGATGGTCACCATGAAAGTTAGGGGTTCTACTCGATTAGTAGTAAGTTTCTGGAGGGTGTAGAGAGGCGAAATCACATTTGTAGCGTAGATCCGTTCAATACTCTGCCAATCCGGTGAACCGATAGGCCCGTAATAAGCAAAGCCGGCATTAGCTACAAAAATATCTATACCGCCTAAGAATCCTTCCGCTTCCTCTAACATAGCATCCAACTCATTCTGTTTGGATATATCACAAGCGATCGTGTAAACCTTATCTCCATAAAGCTTTTTGAGTTTCTCCGGATTACGGGATACGCCAACCACCTTTGCTCCTGCTTTTATTAGCCTTTTTGCCAAGGCTAGTCCTAATCCCGAAGAGGCTCCGGTAATCACTATTCCTTTGTTCCGCAAATCCATTGTTCTGACCTCCCTCCAGATTCACAGAGCATATCTTATGTCCTGCTTATGCACCGGTCACATTATGTGTGCTTGTAATAAAAAATGGCTAACTGGGTTCTATCCCTTAGTTGTAGCTTTTCCAGTATTACACTGATGTAATTGCGTACTGTGCCTTCACTTAGATAGAGGGTTTCAGCTATTTCTTTATTAGACAAGCCATTGGCCACTTGAGTAATAATCTGTATTTCTTTTTCACTTAAATTAAAAGCGGTCAGATCGGATTTTCGCAGGCTATCACCATGTAAAGTTGGAATCTTCGAGACAATCTCCTCCCCGAAAACCCGTTGCCCTAAGTAGACTGCTTTCAAGGATGGAATTAAACTCTCGTAATTTTGTTTTAAGATATAGCCCTTAGCCCCGATTTGAAAGGCCTTGACAATGTATTCGTTATCAGAAAAGGTGGTCAGAAATAGGATCTTGGCCTGTTGGTCCTCCTCAATAATCTTCGCCCCTGCTTCAAGTCCCGACATCCCGTCCATCCTGATGTCCATCAGCAGAATATCCGGCTTTAATGCCCTATAAAGTTCTATGGCTTCCTGACCATTGCTACCGATACCTACTACCTCAAGGCCGGTTTCGGCTTCTAGAATCATCTTCAAAGAGGACGATACCAGTTTATCATCATCCACAATCACTATGTGCATATTCTAAATCCCCTCCTTCGGCACCGAGATAAAGATGGAAAAGCCTTGCTCTGTACTGATATTAATATTTCCGTTGAAGGATTTAATCCGGGTGGCCATATTTTTTAAACCCATCCCCTCTTCAGGGTCATAAGCTTTTACCTGCCCGTTATCTCGAATAATCAGTTGATAAAAACCCGGGTGCTCTCGCAGGATGATCTGGGCCTGGCTAGCATTGGAATGTTTCATGATATTGGCTAGAGCTTCCTTGATTATGGCAACTATGGCGTTTTTGAGTTTCCTGCCGGGTTTGTTGTACAAACCATATTCATAGTTAATCTCGCAGAATGTAAAGTTCCTCAAAAGCTCTTCTATCTGAGTATTCATGTCAATTGATTCATCATAAAGGTTATGGACACTGTCTCTGATATTGTTCATGGCATGGGTCAGGGTATCTTGGAGTGTCTCTAAGTGCTCCCGGACTTTGTCATCCTGATTGATGGTCAACAAGGCCCCGGACTGTAATATGGCACTGGAAAGCAAATGGCCCACATTATCGTGAATCTCCCGGGCTATTCTATTTCGTTCATTTAAAGTCGCCATATTTAACTCATTATCCTGATTTTTGATCAGTTCTTGATTATGTTTTTCTAATTCAAGGGACATTTCCCTAGTGGTATCCCTTAGCTTAAAATATTTCTTCTGAAGATTCTGGATTTCTCCTAGCTGATAGCTAACCCAGATAGCAAGAACCACAAAGATAATCAAGATACTGCTAAGCAGCCCGGAAACATTCTGGGCAAATTTCACTAATGGTATTACTGCCAGCAAATTATAAGCCTTATAGCGACCAAAAAGCATATCAAAAGCGATTAAAGGCAGATAGAAGATCAACTGAGGAAAGAAAAAAGCCAGGGCTGTATAGCCTAAGGTCAGGGCGACTATTAATCTTTCATCATCAATTATGCTTAATAAGCCACTAATAATGATAGCAATCAAAAGGGTGGACACAGTTCCCGGGCATTCACTCTGCATCAGAAAAAATACAGTGCAGCCCCCGAAAATTATCAGCTTATCTAATAAATTCATGTATCTCAACATATTATCCATTTCCTTCTGTTATCTTAATGAATATTCTTCTTAATTCAGAATATATCACTTCCTCACAGCAAGTACAATCAGTATCTTCCTGCCTTGGTCTTTATTGGATACGCCTGGGGGGGATATTAGCAGGACGCAAAATCATGACATTTGTCATTTCAAGAAGTGACCGACGACACTACAAGGAAGTTCTCCGGCAAGCTATGCTAAACTTGAGAACAATAAAGGAGGTAGCTTAAATGATTCGCGTAAATAATCTAGTTAAACGATATGGAGATTTACTGGCCCTCGATCATCTATCTTTCGAGGTTAAGGACGGAGAAATCTTCGGACTATTAGGACCTAACGGATCCGGAAAAACCACAGCAATTAATTGTATTTTATCCTTGCTCAAATACGACAAAGGTGAAATTGAAATATTCGGTCAATCCATGACCCCCGAAGCCTACGAGCTAAAGCGTAATATCGGTATTGTCATGCAAAATGTAGCTGTATATAACGAATTAACTGTCTATGAAAACATTGATTATTTCTGCGGTTTGTATATCAAGGATAAAAGCTTAAGAAAAAAAATGGTCTCAGAGGCACTTGAATTTGTGGGCTTAGGGGATTTTACTAAGTTTTATCCTAAAAAGCTAAGTGGTGGCTTACTGCGAAGACTAAACATTGCCTGCGGTATTGCTCACAAACCCCAACTGATCATCATGGATGAGCCTACGGTAGCTGTGGATCCACAAAGTAGAAACAAGATCCTAGAAGGCATCCAGGAATTAAACAGGCAAGGCGCCACAATAGTTTACACTTCTCATTACATGGAAGAAGTAGAACAGATCGCCAGCCGGATCATGATTATTGATAAAGGCAGGGCTATCGCCACTGGTACAAAAGATGAACTGAAGGCGATGATTACTCTGGGAGAAAAAATCAGCCTGGAGACTTACCAGATATCCCCTGAACAAATAGCTAGACTTCGGAAATTGCCCAATATTTTGTCAGTTGAATATCAAAATCAAGTATTGGTAATCAAGTCTAGTAAAGGTAGCAACAATCTGGAAAATGTCCTGGACTTTATCAAAAAAGAAGCTATCCAGTTCGGTAAAATCTATTCCGAACTGCCGACCTTAAATGATGTTTTCCTGGAAATCACCGGCAAAGAATTAAGAGATTAAGGGGGGATATGTATGTTTACTCATATTTTTCGCTATCGACTGAAATGTCTTTTGCGTGACAAAACAACTATTTTCTGGACTATGATCTTCCCTATCGCTTTGGCAATATTTTTTAATATGTCGTTGGCCAATATCAATAGCGGAGAGGCCTTTCGAGTCATCAAGGTTGCCGTAGTTGATGATGCTAATTATCAGCAAGAGGAATATTTCCAGGCAGCCTTAAAGACTGTTTCTGAAGGCGATAAACCCTTATTCGATCTGACAGTTACTTCTCTAGATAAGGCCAGACAAATGCTAGAGGAAGATGCAATAGCCGGTTATATCCTGGTCCAATCACCTCTTAAGTTAGTTGTAAAACAATCAGGCCTCAATCAGAACATAATCAAAAGCTTTCTGGATAGCTACCAACAAACATCCTCCTCTATTAACTCAATCTTACGGACTAGTCCTACCAATCAAGCAGAGCTATTGCAAGCTTTAGGAGAGCAACGAGAATACCTAAGGGAAGTTTCAGGCACTAGTGCTGAACCCAATAATGTCCTCAACTATTTTTACACTTTGATTGCCATGGCTTGTTTTTATGGCGGCTTCTTGGGTATGCGTGAAGTTACGGATATTCAGGCTGACATCTCACCACTGGCCGCCAGGTTCAACCTAGCTCCTGTCCATAAGCTCAAAGCATTTTTATCCAGTATCAGTGCCTCCTTTGTCATACATCTGGTAGAAATGTTACTACTCCTTACCTTTCTGCGGTTTGTGCTTCAGGTGGACTTCGGATCTAAAACCAGCTATGTCTTGTTGACTACCTTAATTGGTTCTATAGCAGGGATATTCTTTGGGGCTCTGATATGTGCTTTAGTGAAGAAATCAGTCAACATGACTGTTGCCATTTTAATTGGGGTTACTATGACCGGTTCCTTTTTGGCCGGTATGATGTATCAGAATATGAAATATATCGTCTCGCAAAATGTTCCCCTTCTGTCTTACTTAAACCCAGTCAATCTCCTGACTGACGCCTTTTACAGCCTATACTATTATGACAGTTTGGACAGATACTTCTTAAACATTGCTATCTTAAGTATCTTCGCAATTATCTTCTGTGCTGGAACCTACTTGATAGTAAGGAGGCGGAAATATGCAAGTCTTTAAACTTTGTCTGAAAATCCTCCGGAAGATGATCCCCCTATTAATGGTTTACATTATAGTCTTCCTGACGATTGCCTTGATAATGTCCGCAAATATCTCAGAAGAAGACCCCCAAGCTAAGGGTTTTACCCGAAACAAACAAACCATTTGCCTAATCAGTGAGGAAGAGAGTCCTTTTATTGACGGTCTAAAGCAAGAACTCAGTAAGGTTGCCAACTTCGTGAACCTGCCCGATGAAACAGAAGCCTTACAAGATGCCTTGTATTTCCGGAAAGTCTCCTATATTCTACGCGTACCCGACGGATTTACGGATAGATTTTTGAAGGGAGAGAATGTCCAACTGGCCAAAACAATAGTCCCAGCCTCCTACAGCAGTACCTACATCGATTTAACTGTCAGTCAATACCTTTCCACAGCCAGACTTTATCTACCGCAGATAAATAATATTTCCCAGGAAAAATTGGTGGAAAACATCAGACGTGATCTGGCTGTTGGTGCTACCGTTGAACTAATGGATTCACCTGAGAAAGCTGTTAATCATAGCTATGCTAATTATTTCTTTAACTATCTGCCTTACTCCCTATTGTCCGTGCTCATTCTAGGTATCTCAGCCTTAATGCTTAGCTATAATGATAAGGAACTGAAAAGAAGGAATGCCTGTTCTCCAGTAAGTAGTTTTAGCTTTAATATGCAGTTCATCCTAGCCAACCTACTTTTTGCCTTCATCTCTTGGTTTATCATTGTAGGATTCTGCATCATATTTAACTTAGAGAACAGTTTTAATCTTAATACCCTTTATTTTATCTTAAACTCTATTGTCTTTACCTTATGTGGGACTAGTCTCAGCTACCTCATTGGCAATGTAGTCACTAATTCTAACGCCGTTTCGGCCGTAACTAATGTGGTTTCTTTGGGCTTGTGTTTTATTAGCGGCGTCTTCGTACCAATAGAATTCTTAAATGATGTAGTTTTGAAAATCGCCAGTTTCACACCCACCTATTGGTTTGTCCAAGCAAATAACAGAATTGCTGCTTTGACTGTTTTTGATTTTGATCATCTGAAACCTATCTTCACTAGTATGCTGAATGTCTTTGGTTTTGCCCTAGCCTTTTTGGTTATCGCCTTGATAATTGCCAAAAGAAAAAGATTTGAATAGACTTAAATAAACTAATACAGGAAGAAGCCATCTACTTGCTTTCCTAAGCGGGCAGATGGCTTCTTCGTCCTTATGCTTTTTTACTTATTATTCTTTTTTTGTTGTATTCACAATAAGGGCTCGTCTCACTTATTGAGCCGCTGATTCCTTCTTAGAACCAATACTTAAGAGTAAGTTGAGGATGATTCCGAAGATTGCTGCTCCTGCAACACAAGGAACAGAGAGTCCGAAGAAGGGGATATTACCACCGAAACCATATTGTCCACCTAAGCCAATAACCATAATAGTAGCGATTACTGCAATATTCTTGGCGTCAAAAAGGTCTACCTTCTTTTCCAGCATAATAGCCACACCTTGAGCAGCAATTGCCCCAAACAGATATACTTCAAGTCCTCCAATAACTGCAGTAGGAATAGCATAAATGGCATTTACCAAAGGTGTGAAACAAGCAATAATCATGGCGATTATTGAAGCTGCGATTAACACAGGTAGGGAAAAAACCTTGGTAATAGCCATAGCACTAATATTCTCACCATAATTTGTACCGGCCGGACCACCGACAAAGCCGGAGACAATGTCACCAATACCGTCACCGATCAGGTTTAAGCCTAGTAAGTCTGCAATATTGTAACGCTTAGAGGAATTTTTCTTCTTAGCTAAATCGTTTACATAGATATCTAATTGGTAGATATGAGCAGTGGATTCCGGTATTGTAGCAATAGCGATAGGCATAATAGCCGCTACAGCCGGCAAGGTTGGCTTAGGTAGTGTGAAGACGGGTAAGGCAAAGATTCCACTATTTGCTGTGTTCGGTAGAACCTTGAAGAGATCAATACCTGTAGCCGCTCTAATTATGAGTGCTGTTAGACAGCCAAGAATAGGTCCCAGCAGTAACGGTAGCTGTCCCCAGAATCCTTTCAAGTAAACAGAGAACAAAATGGTCGAAATTAAGGTAACAAGAGAAATTATCCAAGCCATATTACTGGCTAAAGCAATTTGTGATTCAGCAACGCTGATTGTTCCGGCAGTATCAATGGCAATAGAAGCCGCATCCTGTAAGGCAGTACCTGCTAAGGTCAAGCCAATAACCATAGCTATAGGACCTGTTACAGAGGCCGGCAATACTTTCTCAATAGTGTCCCGACCAAAGCCTTTGACAATCAGACCTGCCGCAATGGAAACAAAGCCTGACATTACAATACCAAATTGAGCAATGGCAATCTTATCATTTAAAGCATAGCCAGCCAAAGCTTCTGAACTCATTAGACCGCCGATAGCTGCCACATAAGAAAAACTGGAACCATAATAAAGCGGGATCTTTCTACCAGTGACGAGAATAAAACAGATGGTAGCCAAACCGCTGGCAAAGATAGTCGTGGAAATATGAAAGCCTGTAATAATTGCCACCGCAACCGTGGCTGGAAACATTACAATTACTTGCTGTACTGCGTAAAGTAAAAGTTTCCATAGTGGTGGTCGTTCATCAGGAAGATAACCTATTCCGCTAGTTTGTCCATTTTTTGCCATGCTAACAACCCCTTTTATTTTTTTATAATTATGAAACTCATTAAAAATAGTCTTGTCTGCAAATATGCAGACAAGACTTTTTTAAACATAGTTATCTTGATAACTATTAACCTGTATATAATATCTTGTCGGCATCTCTGTACCACTTTAAAGATACATTTTCAATTTTGCGGTATAAATATTCCTCATATACAATACCACAAAAGCCGACAAGGTAGTAGATTTTTTTTAAATATTTTTTGCTGTTTGACCGGTAGATAATTTTGCTTGATATTGATATGTTTTGATAGCCAAAAACAACAAGATAGCAAACCTAAATAATCCAGTCCAATATATAAACCAGTAATACCCGGTAAGGTTTCTAATTACAGATATTAAGGCATTGGCCGCAAATAAAAATAATCCGATAGATAATAGCTTATTGTGCTGCTTAGCAAAAGTAAAAAGTAGGCCCAATATTAATCCGTAAAAAGTTAGAGCACTAAGAAAACTGCCAAATCTACCAAAATTGAAGAAGAATAATAAATACTGTACCCCTAAACATAGATAAATTATAAAATTATCAAAGGGTAACAACAACCTAAAAAATGGATTTTCCGCAAAAAAAGATAAGACTATGGTGCCAGCCTTTTGATAATTATTCATACTGTTCCCCCTCCAAGCGAATATTCCAATCAGTTGTATTTTACATTATTTGGTTATTTTTGTCAACGGTTAGGAAAGGGGTCTCCTGTGCTGTGAAAAGGTTTAAATTGTCCACTGATTATGGATAATGCCAACTAACTTCCAGTCACCTGCATGATGCTGGAACACTAAGCGCAAGCTCTGCCAATCCATACCCTCATACTGAGGATCAAAACCTGGGAAGTAATACTCCACTACAATTGCATCAGCATATACCTCAAATTGATTTTCTAACATATTCCCGAAGCTTAATACCTCGTTATAGCCAATTTCTTTGGGATTAGCGAAATCTGCAGTGTAGATAAAGCTCTCATAATACTCAGCCGGTGTAAGATTGATTTCCTCTCCGCTGCCGTCATAATAGCC
>JAPXME010000070.1:0-9326 GCA_033809185.1 Clostridiaceae bacterium | reverse complement strand
CTATATGATAAAACAGGGGATCAGCATTATGATGTGATTTCAGCCTTCATTAAGAGTATGCGAGGCTCTGATCCCGATGCCTGCCTACATTATTTAGCTAGAATGTTAGCAGCCGGGGAAGATCCACGCTTCATTATTAGGCGGATTATGATCCAAGCTGCTGAAGATGTTGGCTTGGCCGATCCTCAGGCTTTAGTGGTAGCAACTGCGGCAGCAGAGGCCTTGGAACGGGTTGGTTTACCCGAGGGACGGATAATTCTGGCCCAAGCTGCTTTATATGTGGCCTGTGCTCCCAAAAGCAATTCGGCTTACCTAGGAATTGACAACGCCTTGGAGGATGTGCAGAAGGGCAATTATGGACAGGTGCCCGTACACTTGAGGGATGCCAGTTATCCTGGTGCTAGGAATATGGGACACGGTAAAGGCTATCAATATCCCCATGATTTCCCTAACCATTGGGTAGAGCAGGATTATTTGCCTCCAGAATTAAAAGGAGCCAAATATTTTGAGCCCTCGGGGCAAGGTCAGGATCAAGGGGTAAGAGTATTAGCGGAAAACGAACAAGAGAAATGTTAGGAGATAAATTATGGTAACAAATAATTCAGGGAAAAAAGGAAAAGTAGTGGTAGCCATGAGCGGTGGGGTGGATAGTTCTGTAGCAGCCGCTCTATTACTGGAGGAAGGCTATGAAGTAATCGGGATTACAATGCAGATCTGGCAGCCTGACGAGGAGGAAGATGAAAGAAACGGCGGCTGTTGTTCCTTAACTGCCGTCAATGATGCCCGTCGGGTAGCTGATCGCTTGGGGATACCCTACTATGTGATGAATTTCCAGGACCTTTTTGCGGAAAAGGTTATTGATTATTTTACTGAGGAATATTTGCAGGGTCGTACTCCTAACCCATGTATTGCCTGCAATAGATATATTAAATTCGAGTCTTTATTTCAGAAAGCTATGGGTCTGGGAGCTGATTATATTGCTACTGGCCATTATGTAAAAAATATTTATGACCAAGAACGGGGGCGTTATTTGCTCTATAAGGCCGAGGATATGACTAAGGATCAATCCTATGCCCTCTATACCATGACCCAGGAGCAGTTGGCTCGGACACTTTTCCCTTTAGGGAACTACACTAAGACTGTTATACGGCAGAAAGCGGCAGAACTTGGCCTTTTGGTGGCTGATAAGCCAGATAGCCAAGAGATCTGCTTTGTAACTGATAATGACTATAAAAGATTTTTGCGGCAACGGGTTGAGCCGGACCGGATTAAACCAGGAAATTTTCTTAATACCCAAGGGGAAATCATCGGGCGCCATGAAGGCTTAGCTTATTACACTGTAGGACAGCGTAAGGGCTTGGGACTGGCTCTAGGTTATCCGGCTTATGTAGTGGCCTTGGATCCGGAGAAAAATGCCGTCATTGTTGGCCGAGATGAGGAGGTCTTCCAACAAGGGCTTTATGCCGAGGACCATAATTTTATTGCCTTTCCAGAGCTTACGGAACCGGTAGAAGTGGAGGCAAAAATCAGATATTCTGCCATACCGGCCCCTGCCGTGATCTCGCCAGAGGCTGACGGTCGGGTGAAAGTAATTTTCCAAGATAAGCAGCGGGCAATAACCCCAGGTCAGGCAGTGGTCTACTACCAAGGGGATTTGGTAGTAGGTGGCGGAACAATAAGCGAAGTAATTTTTTAGGGCAACACACAACAGCATGGAGGGATAATCCTCCTATTCTTGTAGATGTCCCATTTCATTTACAAAGTCAATTAAGGAATTACCTTGATTGACTTTTTCCCTTTTTTCATAAAGAATTATTGGTAATAAGCGTTGGCTTACAAGTTGATTAATTGATGAGGAGGAGAGAGGATGCCCGTATTAAAAATAAGCAAGCTGACTAAGAGCTTTGGCAAGTTTACTGCTCTTGACGGCATTGATCTTGAGGTAAATAAGGGTGAGATATACGGCTTTATTGGGCCTAATGGGGCTGGTAAAACAACTACATTACGCATATTGCTTGGGTTCTTAAAGGCCACATCAGGCAAGGCAACCATCTTTGGTAAGGATGTTTGGGAGGATGCAGTAGAAATACATAAGAATATCGCCTATGTTCCAGGAGACGTAAATCTCTGGCCTAACCTTACTGGCGGTGAGGTTATTGATTTATTTATCAAGCTACGGGCATCTGCTAATAAAAATCGCCGAGAAGAACTGATAGAAAAGTTCGACTTGGATCCCACAAAAAAATGTCGAGCCTATTCAAAGGGTAATAGACAAAAGGTTGCATTGATTGCGGCATTTGCTTCTGATGCGGAGCTTTATATCCTCGATGAGCCCACCACAGGCCTTGACCCTTTGATGGAGAATGTTTTCCAGGAATGTATCATGGAGGCTAAAAAGGAAGGCAAGAGCGTCTTACTCTCTAGTCATATTTTGTCTGAGGTGGAAAAGCTGTGTGATAAGGTAAGCATAATTCGTCAAGGTAAAATAATCGAAACAGGTAGCTTAGAAGAACTGCGCCATTTAACAAGAAATAGAATGAATGTTCAGACGGCAAAACCTCTTCAGAATTTAGGCGAATTAAAAGGGGTTCATGATCTCGAACAAAAGGATAATTCGGTTTCTTTTCAAGTTGATACTGAAGAATTGGATAATGTAATTAAACACCTCAGCTCCTTTGGAATCTTGAAATTGGAAAGTGCTCCGCCTACTTTAGAGGACTTATTCATGAGGCATTATCATCGAGACGGAGGGGAGGTATAATGTCAAAGCTTTTTGCTAATACAGGGATATTGGTCCTTTCCATCTTGAAAAGAGATCGTTTTAGGATAATTGTCTGGATTATTTCCTTGACGCTGTTAACGGTTTTAATTGGAGGGATGCTGCCGGATTTATATCCCACAGGTGTAGAACGGCAAATTATGGCGGAAACCATGAAGAATCCCGCTATTATCGTTATGCTAGGGCCTGGCTATGGCCTTGATAATTATACGGATGGGGCAATGATGGCTCATTTTATGTTGGCTTTCACTGCTCTTAGTGTAGGAATAATGGGTATTTTATTAACCGTCAGGCACACCAGAGAAGATGAGGAAGAAGGGCGTATTGAGATGATTCGCTCTCTGCCGATAGGCTCTCTGGCAACATTAACAGCAACCTTTCTTGTTCTTGCTCTGACTAATGTAATTTTATCCCTAGCGGTAGGTCTAGGCTTATATTCCTTGGGCATTGACAGCATGGATTTGGGTGGTTCTCTATTATATGGGGCTTCCCTAGGAGCTATAGGCCTTTTCTTTACAGCGTTAACGGGCCTTTTCGCCCAGCTTACATCTAACCCTCGGTCTACAACCGGCTATTCCTTTAGCCTTTTGATTATTTTTTATATTTTACGAGGTATGGGAGATGTAAGTAACGAGCTTTTATCACTTATTTCACCTCTGGGCTTAATCCTGCGCACTGAGGTTTATGTGAGTAACTATTGGTGGCCTGTGTTGCTGACTTTAGTTATATCTATCATAGTTTTTGTAGGGGCCTTATATTTAAATTCCATTCGTGATTTAGGGGCTGGCTTTATACCGACAAAGCCTGGTAATAGTAGAGCCTCCAGACTACTTTCCTCACCATTAGGTCTTGCCTTAAGATTACAGCGGACGGCCATAATTGCTTGGATAATCGGAATGTTTCTCTTAGGTGTTTCCTACGGTTCTGTCTTAGGAGATTTAGAGGGATTTTTGACAAGCACTAGCATGCTTCAGCAAATGATTCCTACAGCAGAGGGTTTAAGCTTGACGGAACGCTTTATAACTATGCTGATGACTGTTGTTAGTATAATAGGAACGGTCCCTGTGCTGATGTTTGTCTTAAAGCTTTGGGGAGAGGAAAAAAAGAATAGAACCGAGCAGCTATACGCCAGGGCAGTATCGAGAAATATGCTCATTGGCAGCTATACTCTAATTGCAGCTATAGTCGCTCCTGTCATACAGCTTGTGTCAATTCTCGGCTTATGGTCCGCCGGTATCTTTGGCATGGAAGAACCTATCTCTTTTATTACTTTTTTTAAGGCCGGGTTTGCACATCTTCCTGCTATTTGGATAATGATTGGGCTTGCTGTACTGTTAATTGGATTTATACCCAGGTTGACTGGTCTAAGCTGGGCATATCTAGGCTATTCATTTTTTGTTGTCTATCTAGGAGGAATGCTCCAATTACCTGAATGGATGGCTAAGCTGTCTCCTTTTGGGCATATCCCGCAAATACCAATTGAAGAGATTAACTGGGGCATAATCTTAGTGCTGATCTTTATTGCAATTGCATTGGTTGTGGCTGGATTCTGGGCTTATAACAGACGGGATATCGAAGGTTAAACAGCAGAAGAGAGTAAAGCAGACTGTCCCTTGTGGGCTTCTTAAGAAAATCGTAAGATTTTAATAATGTTCTTTGTAAGATTATTCCCCTAGAATGCTAGCTAAAGGCTTTAAGGGAAGGAGGATATGCCAAGTGGAGAAGGCCAGAATCTTAGTAGTTGATGATGATAAAGAGATAGCTGGGGCCATAGAAAAGCTCTTGACCTTGGAAGGGTACGAAGTATTAAAGGCGCATAATGGCTTGGAGGCCCTGGATTTGTTAGTAAGTAATAGTATTCAGCTCATCTTATTAGATGTGATGATGCCAAAGCTGGATGGCTTATCAACTACAATGAAGATCCGGGAGAGCAAGAATATTCCCATTATAATTCTCTCAGCCAAGTCGGAGGATACTGATAAGATACTGGGATTATCTATAGGAGCCGATGATTATGTGACCAAGCCCTTTAATTCTCAGGAATTAGTGGCTAGGGTGAAAAGCCAACTAAGGCGGTATATGCGGCTGGGAGATTTGGATAAGGCTGATCATTCTGCGCAAATTACAATAGGTGGCCTTTGCCTAGATACCGAGGCCAAGCAGCTTACAGTTGATGAGGAACCGGTGAAGCTTACGGCCACAGAATATAAAATTCTGGAATTCTTGATGTCCAATGCCGGAATTGTTTTTTCTGCCGAAAAGATTTACGAACGGGTCTGGCAAGAAACTGCTTACTCTGTGGAAAATACAGTTATGGTCCACATTAGGCGTATACGTGAAAAAATCGAGATTAATCCCAAGGAGCCTAAATACCTAAAGGTGGTGTGGGGAATTGGCTATAAAATTGAGAAGGTTCAGTACTAGCCAGCTGACCAAATTCTTGGCCTTTGTTCTAGTAGTTGTCTTGATAACAACTGCAGTTTTACAGATTTTCTATTTGTCTTGGTATAATCTCAATCTTGAGGCAGTATTTATTGAACAGTATCAAGACAGCTCGTCCTTCATTCATGAGCTTACATATAATCTGTATCAGGTCGAAAGGATACCTGAAAAAGGCTTGCCGGAGAATGAAATAGGATATTATTATTTCTTAGATGATGGCTCTGAGCAGTATAGTAATGCACCTTCTACGGATAAGGAATTCTTTGCCCGATATACTCCTGCTTTTTTTGCCTTTGAAAAGGGGCAACTCTCTGTAGAAGAAAAAGAGGAAGTAAGTACTATAACAGCAAGGTTATCCACCTATCGGACCAATAAAGAATTAACTCTTTATTTGGCCTATCCATCAGAATATCTGGCCGCAAAAGAGCAGGATTGGCAGCAAGACCGGGAGTTTTTGACTCCTAGATTAATAGGGATTGGTCTTTCTTTGTTTTCTGCTTTATTGTTAGTAATCTATCTATTTAGTGTAACTGGCCGTAAGTCGGAGGATCGGGAATTGCATCTTTCTCTGATCGATAACATATATTCGGATCTATTGATTTTGGCTATGATAGCTATAGGATTTATCTGGTTAATGGGAGTGGCAAGATCGTTTGAGACATGGTCTATTTGGATAACGGGAATCTTGGATATTAATCAAATATACTCCCTGATAAGGGTAGGGATCTTAACTGCCATAATAACTACTCTATATGGAGTAATTTTGCTTTCCCTGGCGCGTAAGTTCAAAGCCCGCAAGCTGATAAAGCATAGCTTGTGCTATACAATCTGCTACTGGATATTTGATTTTTTCAAAGGCTTTATTGACGGTAGAAGGTATAAGAATAACTCCTTAACCAGGATACTTTTTTTACGGCAGCGTAATTTCATTATAGTCAGTGCTGTGTTGGTATTCTTCACCTTTTTATTTCTCATTGTACCTCCGTTAATTTTCTTGCCGATACTCTTAGAGCTTGTAGTAATTTACTGGTATATTAAGAGCAACAACGATACTTATGTTGAGATTAATAAAGGTTTTAATGAGAGCTTGGAGGAGCAGATGCGAGCTGAACGCCATAAAATTGCTCTGGTGACCAATGTTTCTCATGATTTGAAAACTCCCTTAACATCGATTATCAGTTATGTGGATCTCTTAGCCAAAGAGGAGGACCTTTCGGAGACTGCCCGGGACTATGTGACCATACTAGTTGAAAAATCAGCTAGGCTAAAAAATATTGTTTCTGACCTTTTTGATTTGGCCAAAAGCACCAGTGGTGATATTGCTCTGGAAATGGAAAGCCTTGATCTGAAAAAGCTAATCCAGCAGACCTTAGCTGATATGGAAGATAAGATCGCCGAGTCAGGATTGCAAATTAGAAGTAGATTTCCTGAAAATCCAGTTAATATTTATGCCGATGGCAAGAAACTCTACCGGGTCTTCCAAAATATTATTGATAATGCCTTGAAGTATTCCTTGCAGGGCACCAGAGTATATATTGAATTAGTAGAAACTGATGGTAAAGCCGTTGCCACAGTAAAGAATACAGCCGGTTATGAGATGGAATTTACGGCAGAGGAAATTTTGCAGCGCTTTGCCAGAGGGGATAAGGCTAGAGCCACCGAAGGTAGCGGACTAGGTCTATCCATTGCTGAAAGCTTTACCCATGTCTGCGGTGGGGATTTTAAGGTTGATGTTGATGGGGATTTGTTTAAGGTGACGATAAGCTTTGATAAAGTTTAAATTAAATATGATAGATAAATAATGGATATTCGCAATACAAAGAGCGTGACAACCCAAGGTAACTAACACACAACATATAGGGACGGTTCTGATGTGTTAATAGATTCCTGACACAGCAGAACCGTTCTTTTCTAATTTTGCATAATTATTGATACAAATGGCAAAATATAGTATAATACCAAAGAGTATGTATATATGTAATAAACTGCACAATGAACTTTAGAAATATTATTACTTTTTGGGGGGGTACTAAGATGTTAAGAAAAAACAAAATAACTATATTAATTACCGTTATCTTAATCATAGGGCTCGGAACTCTTACTATATCACTGACAGGCTGCAGCGGTTCTTCCCAGCAAATTAGATTAGGGAGGAAGTATCTGGCAGCTAATGAGTATGATGAAGCTATCAAAGCTTTCAGGCAGGCAATTGAGGATGATCCCCAGAACATCCCTGCTAGAATTGGTTTAGCCCAAGCCTATTCAAAGACTATAAAGTTCTATATGATCAGTGATCTTTTTGAAGAAGCCGTAGATATTGCCCCCAATTCGGCGGAAGTGTACATAGGCTTTAGTCAGATACATATTGAAGAAGGCGAGCTTAATACGGCAGTAGATGTGCTGCAGCAAGGTTATGAAAAAACAAAAGATAAAAAGATAAAAAAGAAACTTGATGAAATTATAATAGGTAAACCTGTAACTTTTGAAGATAAAGCATTTGAAGCTGTCATAAGACAATTAATCGGAAGAAAAACGGGAGATATTATGACTTCCGATTTGAATAGGATTGATAAATTAGATATTATAGGTAATCAGATTGTCAAAAGTGATGTTGATTCATTATTCATTATTAAAGAGGATAAAATATACTATACCTTAAAAAATAAGCCTATTGAAGAATATGGCGATATTAGGACTTTGAAGGATTTAAAACATTTTAAATCATTAAAACGTCTAAGAATAAGGCTTCAAAAAGATTTGGACATTTCAGCCTTAGCAGACTTTGATAATATATCCTGTTTAAGGCACTTAGTAGAACTACGTATTCAGACATCTAATATAAGTAATATTGATGATTTAGCTGCTTTCACAAGTATTGGTTGTTTAGATTTGGCTGGTAATAACATTGAAGATATTAGTACTTTAAGCTTAGAACGCTCAACATACTTAGATTTAAGCTACAATAAAATCAGCGATATTAGTCCCTTACAGAATATAAGAATGCTGGATTATCTATTTTTATCTAACAATCAAATTAGTGACATTAGTACCTTACAAGACTTAACTGATCTTAATATGTTATCATTGTCAAACAATCAAATCAGCAATATTAACCCCTTGCAAGATTTAACTGATTTGCAAAGCCTGGAACTATCCGGTAATCCAATTAAGGATATCAGTATTCTAGGAAACTTAACTGAACTGGAGGAATTAAGACTATCCAACATTCAGATTGCTGATATTAGCCCCTTAAAAAACTTGGCTGTTTTGAAAAGATTATCATTAGATGACAACCAAATCAGTGATATTAGCATTCTAGAAAATTTAGTTAAATTGAATAGTTTGGAATTATCCAACAATCAAATCAGTGATATTAGTCCTTTACAAAACTTAACTGGTTTGAAACACTTATCATTATCTAACAATCAAATTACTGATATCAGTCCCTTGCAGGATTCAACTAACTTGTGGACTCTAATAATAGACGGCAATAATATCACTGATCACAGTCCCTTAGATAATTTGAGATTTACTAAGATTACAAAATAACAGTTCTTTCAGGCATGACTAATTTATGGGGTCTTTCCCTTGTTGACAACCAAATAAGTGACTGGTCGCCGGTTGAGCACTTGGAATATGTAAATGGTAGACCAAGAAACGAAAACTAAGAAAAGGCAATGACGATAAACACCTATCGTTATTGCCTTTTTTTCATGTATCCTTCTGGCTAATTTGGTCATACTAAATTTATCACGCGAGCAGAGGAAGCATTTATGAGAAAAGGACGCGAACTGCAAAATCTACCGGTAATTGAGACTACCAGAGGTAAGGTATTAGGCACCATATCTGCTCTACTGGTAGCTGATGAACACAAATTAGACGGCTTATATTTTTTGACTGAGGATCGTAAAACTTGCTTTCTGCCCATGGAACGGGTTGTAAAGATTGGCCGGGATGCTGTGTTCGTTCAAGGAGGCGATGAGGATTTTGGCCTCGCAAAGGACTCGAAACCCCAAACAACCACAGCGGCAGTAGTAATGACATCATCAGGTCGGAGCATGGGAACTATTGACGATATTCTCTTAGAAGAAAAAGAAGGTAATAT
>JAPXME010000069.1:0-9339 GCA_033809185.1 Clostridiaceae bacterium | reverse complement strand
TGACTGCAATATAAGTGTTGTTTTTTTACCTGAATATAATCCAATATCTGAGAATGAAATAGAAGAGTATAGTCACTGGGGAGAAGTTGAAGCAAGTAAGTTTTATCAATTATTATATCTTGAAAAACAATTAACTAAGATAGAAAAGAGAATTATTAGTGGCCACTGGCACGGCTTAATGGAAGAAAATGCACCATTGCGTGCAATTTTAAATGGAAAGATAACTTCTGTGCCAGAAAATTTTTATGATTTCATTATCATGAAAAATCTGCCTGATAGTGATTTTTTTATGGCTAGATTTATCGGAAAGCTCTTAGGAGAATATAGACTGGGCATTAGTGATAGTTGGTACGCTTTACGTATTGATAAAATGATTGAAGAAAAAAAACTAATTGTTGTTGAAAATAAGAATCCTTCACATCCATATGGAAAAGTTTTAAGAAAAATATAAGTCTGCTTCGAAAAAAGCCAACAATTGAATCTATAGCCCAGGCAGAAAACGAATCAAGAAGTGATAATAGCTCAAAGAAAAAATAATAAATAGTATGGAGGAAAGAAAAATGAAGAAAATAATTATTTTTTTAATATGTGCAATAACTATATTTAGTTTAACTGCCTGTGGTGGGGATGTGAAGAATGTTAAAGTAACAGATAAAGAATCAAAAATGTATACATCTAATGATATTAATTCTGCGATTGAAACTATAAAAAAAGAATTTCAAAAAGATTGGAAAGGTTGTACATTAAAAGAAATCTATTATGCAGGTGACGATATTTCTAAAGATCACCAAGATTGGGCAGATAGAAATGATGCAGATGAAGTAATGGTTTTATTATCTTCTTTTGATGTAGATTCATCAGGGGGTGATGGTTCACTCAACCCTAACAGCACATATGATAATTGGATGTGGATTTTAGTACGAACCAAGGATGGTCAATGGAAACATGTTGATCATGGATATTAGTCATGAATATAGTCTTGATAGAGGTTATATTATAACCTCCTTTTTTAATTCTTTATCTGTCATTGTGTACATCATTCCTTAAGACTATCAAAAGTTGGGGTAGGGTGAAATTATCACAAGTTAAAGACAAAGTTGTTGCTCTAATTATTAAAAAATGAACGATAATATGCTATAATAGGCAAGATATAGTCGGTGTTAATCTTTAAAGTAGATTTGCAAAAAGGTTTTCACCGTCGAAGGAGTGTTGAACAATGAAATATGTAGTTATTTTAGCTGATGGAGCAGCTGATTATCCAATAAAGGAACTGGGAAACAAGACCCCCTTACAGGCGGCCCAAATGCCCACTATTGATTTTCTGGCTAGACATGGTGAAGTTGGTCTGGTTAAGACAATCCCAGAGGGGATGACCCCTGGGAGTGATACGGCCAACCTATCGGTGATGGGTTATGACCCTGCTGTCTACTATACTGGTCGTTCACCCTTTGAAGCTATCAGTATGGGACTAAAGCTGGCTGATGATGATGTGACCTTTCGCACTAATGTAGTTACATTATCTGATGATGAGCCTTATGAGGAAAAAACCATGCTAGATCATAGCTCCGACGAGATAACTACTGCAGAGGCCAAGGTACTGATTGAAGAAGTACATAAAAGGCTGGGAACAGATGAATTTAGTTTTTATCCTGGGGTCAGCTATCGACATATCTTAGTTTGGAATAAAGCTCCCTATGATTTTCAATTAACGCCGCCTCATGACATTATCGGCAGGAAAATTAAAGATTACTTACCGGCAGGACCTTATGGGGAGATTTTCCTCAAAATGATGGAGGAAAGTAGCGAATTCCTTTCTGAGCATCCTGTTAATAAGGATAGGATAGCCAGAGGCTTGCGCCCCGCCAACTCTATCTGGATTTGGGGTGAAGGAAAGCGGCCGGCTCTCTCTAGCTTCTATGACAAATATAAACTTAGAGGCTCAGTAATCTCGGCAGTGGATTTAATTAAGGGTTTAGGGATCTGTGCTGGCTTGGAGTCTATTGATGTTGAAGGGGCAACAGGTAATGTCCATACTAATTTTGCAGGAAAAACCCAAGCGGCTTTGAAAGCCATGGAGCAAGGACAAGATTTTGTCTATCTCCACTTTGAGGCTCCTGATGAGGCTGGGCATAGATTTGAGTTGGATAACAAGGTTAAATCCTTAGAATATATAGATGAACAGGTTGTTAAACCTATATTGCAAGGCTTGGAAAAGATGGGAGAAGACTATAGCATCATGATTTTACCGGATCATCCTACTCCTCTGTCCTTGCGTACTCATACAGCAGAGCCTGTGCCGTATTTAATCTATCGCAGTACTGACCAGACAGAAAAAGCTGAACAGGTCTATGACGAGGCTTGTGCGGCGCAGACAGGAATTTTCCTAGCTGAAGGGCATCGCTTAATGGATCGTTTTCTGCAAAAATAACCTACGAATGATGTATGGAGGGATGATAATGCCGGAACTAAAATATACAAGTACCAGAGGAAATGGTGAGACCGTTTCAGCCGCGGAAGCAATTATTCGTGGAATAGCGGCAGACGGTGGTTTATTTGTACCAACGATCTGGCCGGAGAAAACCACTAATCTAGAGGAGTTGACTAATCTCACTTATCAAGAATTAGCCAATCGTGTTATGAAACTATTTCTTCCTGATTTTACGGAAGAGGAGCTAAATGAGTGTATCAATAAAGCCTATGACCGGAAGTTCCGTTCGGAGTTGATTGCCCCCTTAACAGCTAAAGCAGGGGTGAATTTCTTGGAACTTTATCATGGGCCAACCTTGGCCTTCAAGGACATGGCTCTGACTATTTTGCCCTATCTGTTGAAGACGGCAGCCCGTAAATTGCAGAATGATAAGGAAATCATTATTCTGACAGCTACCTCAGGTGATACTGGGAAAGCCGCTCTAGAGGGCTTTGCTGATGTTGAGGGTACTCAGATTATCGTCTTTTTCCCAGAGCATGGTGTTAGTGAAGTGCAGAAGCGTCAAATGGTGACCCAAACTGGGGATAACACCTTTGTAGTCGGAATCGAAGGTAATTTTGATGATGCCCAAAGCGGCGTGAAAGCAATTTTCGGCGATCAGGAGCTGAATGATCGTTTAGCGAAGAACGGTAAGATGTTCTCCTCAGCTAACTCGATTAATATTGGCAGACTTGTTCCTCAGATCGTTTACTATTTCTGGTCTTATGCTCAGCTCTGTCAAAGAAAAGAAATCACTTGCGGCGAGAAGATTAATTTTGTTGTACCCACTGGTAACTTTGGTAATATTCTAGCCGGCTATTATGCTCGTGAAATTGGTTTACCGGTTCATAAGCTCATCTGCGCTTCTAATGAAAATAAAGTGCTATATGATTTCTTTGCTAGCGGCTGCTACAACAAAAATAGACCTTTTGTTACAACAATGTCACCCTCTATGGATATTTTAATCTCCAGTAATCTGGAACGCTTGCTTTATATTATTGCTGGCAAAGACGGTGTAAAAACTAAGGAACTGATGGATTCTTTAAATAAAACAGGAAGCTATGAGATTACAGCTGCAATGCAGGAGAAGACTGAAATGTTCTACGGCAACTACGCCAGCGAAGAGGAAACCCTGCAAACAGTTGGCCAGGTGTATAAGGATACAGGTTATCTGATAGATACTCATACGGCAGTAGCTTATACCGTTTACCAAAAATACCGGCAGGATACTGGTGACGAGTTACCTACTGTAGTAGTATCTACAGCCAGCCCCTTCAAGTTCCCCCGGGATGTAATGCGGGCTATTGATCCTAAGTATGCAACTATAGATGAATTTGAGTTAATTGAGGAAATGGCAGCTTTACAAGGAGGGGTAGTTCCAGAACCTATCCAAGGACTTAATACCAGAGAGGTTCGCCATAAGACTGTCTGCGAGAAAGAGGAAATGAAGGCAGTTGTGGAAAAGAGGCTGGGACTTTAATAGATAAGGCGTAATAAATAAATTAAAAAGCTATTAGATATGAAGTTAACTGATAGAATTAGATATTGTTGACTTGTAACAAGAGGTGGAGCGTGTACTGACCTTAACATTGACTTTTCTCGTCTAAGATTAAGAGGTCATTCCAGAGTTCTGCCTCTTTCTTGTATCTATAGCGGATATGAAAT
The DNA here is from genome assembly GCA_033809185.1 of Clostridiaceae bacterium. GTDB lineage: Bacteria > Bacillota > Peptococcia > DRI-13 > JAPXME01 > JAPXME01. The sequence goes on along the minus strand of JAPXME010000069.1, from coordinate 5,207 downwards.
CAAGGATTTTGTTAGACAAATTATGAGCTTTTCGTTCACTAATTGACATAATTATACAGAATATTTTAACAAATTTCATTTTCTTTGATATAATGGGCATGGTTACATAATTTTAAAGACAGATTTACATAAGGAGCGATTATTATGCAATATGTCTGTGGAGATGACCGGGATTTATGTTATGCGGTTCTTGATTCAATGCCGGGTATAGTGGTCACTGATCTTCAAGGTAGAATTATGTTTCTCAGCGAAAAATATGCAGAAATCTTGCAAGTAGATCGTAAAGAATCTGTCGGAAAACATGTAACAGAAATAATACCTGGCACGCGCATGCACATTGTAGCAAAGACCGGCATAGAGGAAATGGGCTCTATTTTTAAGCTGAAAAATGGGGAGACTGTGCTGGTCAACAGAATGTTAGTCAAGAAAAACGGGCAGGTAATAGGGGTAGCAGCTTTTGGCTCAATATCAGAGAGAGATGAAATTAGCACATCTGCAACTATTGAGAAAATCAATAAACTTAGTCAAGAAGTAAAACAGTATAAGAATGAATTAACTAAAATACGGGGAGCAAAGTATTCTCTTGATCGGATTATTGGCAATTCTCTGAAAATAATAAAAATGAAAGAACTAATTATCAAGGTAGCTCAAACGAAATCAACAGCTTTAATTAATGGTGAGACAGGAACCGGCAAGGAATTAGTAGCCCATGCTATTCACCAGCAAAGCAATAGGAACCATCAGCCTTTTATTAGAGTTAACTGCGCTGCGATTCCTAGTGAATTAATGGAAGCAGAGCTATTTGGCTATGAAGAAGGAGCCTTTACAGGGGCAAGAAAAGGTGGGAAGATAGGAAAATTTGAGCTGGCTAATTGCGGGACAATTTTACTAGACGAAATCAATCAGATGCCTCTATATATGCAATCGAAGCTTCTTAGAGTAATTCAAGAAAGAGAAATAGAAAGAGTCGGAGGCACCAGACCTAAAGAAATCGATGTAAGATTTATCTTTACTACTAATCAGAACTTATTTGATTTGGTTAAGCAAGATAAGTTTAGGGAGGACCTCTATTACCGTATTAACGTAGTGAGCATCGATATTCCCCCCTTGCGGGCGCGCTTAGAAGATATACCGTTATTAGTGCAGTACTTTATCAAAAAAATCAACAGAGAGCTTGGACTAAGTATCAGTGGGATTGACGAGAAGGTTCTAAAAATCTTTCAGGAATACCATTGGCCAGGGAATATTAGAGAATTGGAAAATACCATCGAGAGAGCAGCTAATATAGCGCTACATGGTAAATTGATGCTCAAACATTTCGAGAGCTTCTTGTTACGGATTGAGAAGGAGAACTACAAAGGGAAGGCTAGCAGTCTCAAATCAGCTAGGAATAAAGCTGAAAAAGAAATTATTATTAAAGCTTTAGCCCAAACCAATGCAAATATTAGTGCAACGGCTAGGCTCCTCGGTATAAGTAGGAGTGTCCTATATGACAAAATGAAAAAATATAGTATAAAAATGAAATGATTGTAGGGTAATCCAAACACCTGTCCAGTAATCATACAATTCAAAAAAATAAGAAAAAACAGAAAAATGCGATAAGAAGTGTGTTACAGCCTTCAACACACTTCTTTTTTTATTTGGCACGTTTCTTGCCCTATATAGTATGTGAGAAACCAACAAAGGAGGTGTTGGGTAAAAGTATTACAGCAAGGAATTACAGAAAGGAGGGGGGAGAAAGCACAAAAAGATAGCCTTACTTAAATAAAAAATATAAGGAGGATAAACAATGCTAGGAGTAATTGGTGTTTTGATTGCTATTGCTTTACTAGTCTTCATGGCCTATAGAGGCTGGGGTATTATACCTGCTTCCCTTTTATGTTCAATAATCGTTGTTCTTACGAACAAAGGAGATCTATGGCAATCCCTATCAGGCAATTATATTAATGGATTTATCTATTTTGCTGGTAATTACTTCCTAATATTTGTTCTTGGTGCTTTATTCGGTCAGGTTATGGGCGAAAGTGGCAGTGCTAAAGCCATTTCTTACAAACTATTAGATTGGTTCGGTGAAAAGAATGCCATTCTGGTAGTGACCTTAGCTACAGTAATTTTAACCTATGGTGGCGTTAACCTCTTTATAGTAATATTTACAGTCTATCCTTTGGCTTTAATCCTTTTTAAGGCTGCAGATCTACCTAAAAGACTCATTGCGGCTTCTGTTGGTCTTGGAGCGGCTACTCTTACAATGACCTGCTTACCCGGTGCTCCTTCTATTCAAAACCTAATTCCAGCTCAAGTACTTGGGACAACAGCTACAGCAGCTCCACTGATGGGTATTATTTGTGGTGCATTAATCTTGGTTTTAGGTCTCCTGTACATACAGAGACAGGCCAGAAAGGCCCAGGAAATGGGCGATGGTTTTGTTCCAGGTCCTAGAGATAATATTGAAAGTCTTACCTTAACGGATCATAGCGAATTACCTGATTGGCGAATAGCATTTATTCCCTTAGTCATGGTTATTGTCGTAATATTCTTGCTAAAAGGCAGATTAGATGCAATTTATGGAGTTGCCATCGCTTTAACAGTAGGTGTAGTTTTAACCTATATCTTAAACTGGAAACGGTTCCAAAATCCTCTCAAGGCTCTTAATGATGGCTGCGGTAATAGCATAATGGCCTTAATTAATACCTCAGCAGTAGTTGGATTTGGCTTTGTTGTACAAAACGTTCCGGCATTCCAAAGCTTTGTAAAATTTGCTCTTGGCTTGAAGTTTCACCCGTTAGTATCTGAGGCTATTGCTGTTAACATTATTGCTGGTATTACAGGTTCAGCAAGTGGTGGGTTAACAATCTTTATGAAATCTATGGGAGAGGCCTTCTTAGCTACAGGCGTTAGTCCAGAAGCTTTACACCGCGTTGCTTCTATTGCTTCTGGCGGTTTAGATTCAATGCCTCATGCCGGTGCAGTTGTAACCGTGCTGATGGTAATGGGCTTAACTCATAAAGAAGGATATAAAGATTTGGGTGTAGTTACAACATTAATACCGATTCTAGCAACAGTACTTGCAGTTATCTTAGGTATTCTTTTCTACTAAAAATAACACATGCAAGGAGTGAGAAACTATGCGTGCAGCCATTATGGGTGCTGGCTCCCTTGGGACTATTGTAGGTGCTCTGTCCACCCAAAAAGGAGCCGATGTTGTGTTAATTGACGTTAATAAAGAACACGTCAAAGCCTTAAACGAAAACGGGGCTACCATTACAGGAAAGATGGAACTTAATGTCCCTGTGAAGGCTATTTTACCGGAACAGATGGAAGGGATTTACGATTTGGTAATTTATTTAACCAAGCAGACTTACAATGACGTAGCCTTAAAGCAATTGCTACCACATTTGGGACCGGAAAGTATGGTAATTACTTTGCAAAATGGTGTTCCGGAAGATGCAGTAGCTGAAGTGGTAGGTGCAGAACGGACCTTAGGAGCTACTGTTAGCTGGGGCGCTACTTGGATTAAGCCTGGAGTTTCTATGCTTACTTCTGAACCAACTAATATGACTTATGAGCTGGGTGAACTTGATGGCTCTATTCGGGGACGTACCAAAAAAGCAGCCGAGTTTTTATCCCTTTCAGCCAAAACCGAAATCGTCACCAATATTACTGGAGTTCGTTGGACTAAGCTATTAATAAACGCTACCTTTAGCGGGATGTCCACAGTTCTAGGCTGCACTTTTGGTGATGTCTTAGATAATGAGAAGGCTTTAACTTGTGCAGCTCATATAGGTAACGAAGCTATTGAGATTGCTAAGGCAAGAGGTATCAAGATGGAGCCGATTCAAGGTCACGATCTGGGTATATTAGGCTTTACGACCCAAGGGGAAAGAGTTAGCAAATTCCCTTATTATAAAGCAATTTTCGGGCCCCACCGGTTGTTAAAAGCCAGTATGCTTCAGGATTTGGAAAAAGGATTAAGAACGGAGATAGATGCCATCAATGGTGTTATTTCCGAATGGGGTAAAAAGGTAGGAGTACCAACCCCTATTGCCGATAAAGTAGTTGAAATTGTTAAAGGCTGTGAGGAAGGTCGCTATAAACCAAGCTTCGATAATTTAGAACTATTTGAAATACCCGAAATTCCAGAAAATTAAGATATCGTTAATTAATTAAGAGGGGATAAATGAGGAGGAATGTTAAATGAAAGTATCAGCTTCGAAAAGGATAATTAGCTGTGCAATTACCGGCTCTATTCATGTGCCGACTATGTCACCCTATCTCCCCATTACTCCGGATGAGATTGCTCAAAATGCGTTAGATGCAGCAGCTGCCGGTGCTGCCATTGTCCATATTCATGCTCGTAATCCTGAAAACGGTCAACCGTCTTCCGATCTTAATCTCTACCGTGAGATTATTGATAAGATACGGGCAAAGAACCAGGACGTTATTATCTGTATAACTACTGGCGGCGGTGCAGGTATGACTGTTGAGCAGCGTGTAGCAGTAGTTCCTGAATTTAAACCGGAACTGGCGTCCATGAATTGTGGTTCTATCAACTGGGGCTTATTCCCGATTCTTGATAAGATTAAAGAATTTAAATATCCCTGGGAAGAAGCCATGCTTAATCTCACCAAAAATTACATCTTTGATAACACTTTTGAGGCTATGGAAAAGATGTGTAAGATATTCGAAGAACATGGTACCAAACCGGAATTGGAGATCTACGACACAGGGCACTTGTATAACGTTGCTTATTTGCTGGACAAAGGTATTGTCAAACCTCCTATAACCATGCAGTTTGTTACTGGGATATTGGGCGGTATTAACTCTACCCCTTATGACATCATGAACTTGCATACTACTGCCGACAGACTTTTTGGTAGGGGCAATTACAATTGGTCTGTTATTGGAGCCGGCAGAGCCGAATACCCTGCTGCCACATTAGCCTTACTTTTGGGCGGTCATGTCCGGGTTGGTATGGAAGATAATTTGTATTTGGGCAAAGGTGTGCTGGCCAAGAATAATGCCGAATTGGTAGCTAAGATGGTTCGAATTATGAAAGAACTTGAACTTACTCCGGCTACTCCTGATGAGGCTAGAGAGATACTAGCTCTGAAAAAGTAGGTATTTGCTCACAATGTGCAGGATAGCAGTTCGCTGCTATCCTGTAGTATCACAATCACAATAAATTACAGATTACAGGAGGAGGACCA
>JAPXME010000068.1:0-9357 GCA_033809185.1 Clostridiaceae bacterium | reverse complement strand
ACAGTCATAATATTGTTGCAAATCCCGTGAAGTGTCGGTGATATCCTTTGTCACCTCTTCAAACAATTGATTAAAAATTTGTTCGTTCTGGAATATTGTCAAAACTTCTTTTTCAGTCATGCGGCGTTCAGCCAAAGTTTTCTCATAATCCTCTTCACTTGCGAACTGGGCTTTGAATTTATCCAATTCTCTTTTGGCGCTTTCCTTGTCAGCAGTGAGATTTCGCCTCCTAGCCTCCTGGAAATACAATTTTTCCACAATTAGCTGTTCTAATACTTCATCCCGATAAAGAACGAGATAAACTTCACCTTCCTCAGAATCTGGGTCGTGGCCACGCATAACTACATACTGCTCTACTCTTCTATCGAGTTCTGATTTTGTGATTTTTTCTTCGTTGACAATCGCTACTACATCATCACCGCAGCCGATAACCAAGAAGATGACGATAAGAAGTACCGCTGTCAGGAATAAATATTTCTTTCTCACCGGCTAAGACCTTCTTTCTCTGTATGATAGACATCTGCTACTATAAACCGCAGACATTAGACATTAATTATTAGAACTATTCTAGGTCATGTCATTATATCAAAGCCGCTCCCTTTTGAGCAATAGTCGATATTTCCAAAATTATCTCCTCTAAGAAATTCAATATCTCTCCTTTAGACAGATTACGGAGAAAGATAATAATCTCCAAACTTCCTGCAGTACTAAAACTCATTTGACGTCTATATTTCCTAGCTACCTCCATTAATTGGACACCCGTCAAGTTATGATCTTGGTCCATTATAAGCTTTATCTGATCATTTTCCTGAAGTATAGACTGAACTTTCATTTCGGCAGCAATCACCTTGATCGCAGCAATTTTTAGAAGATTGAGTAATTCGTCTGGTATAGAGCCAAAACGGTCAACCAACTCATCAGCTATTTGTTTCAGCTCATCTTGGTCTTTTGCGGCATAAATCCGCTGATAGAAATCAATCTTAACTCCCGGATCAGAAATATATTCCTGAGGTATAAAAGCCTTAACCTGCAAGTCAATGGTGATAGTTGTCTCCTCCGGTGGCATTTCTTCACCCTTTGCCTCCCGGACAGCCTCTTCCAACATCCGACAATAGAGATCAAATCCCACAGAAGCCACATGACCATGCTGTTCCGGTCCTAATAAGTTCCCGGCACCACGAATCTCCAGATCCCGCATCGCAATTTTGAATCCAGAACCTAATTCAGTAAACTCCCTAATAGCATTAAGTCTTTTTTCCGCCACTTCCGATAAAACCTTGTCCTTACTGTAAGTTAGATAGGCATAGGCCACCCTGTTAGAACGCCCTACCCGGCCCCTCAGTTGATAAAGCTGAGATAACCCTAATCTGTCGGCATCATCAATAATCAATGTATTCACATTAGGAATATCCAAGCCAGTCTCGATAATCGTCGTACAAACCAGGACATCTAGCTTACCTTCCATAAAATCAAGCATTACATTTTCCAATTGATACTCAGTCATTTTGCCGTGAGCCACACCAATTCTGGCTTCAGGTACTAGCTCCTGTACCCGAAAGGCCGCTTGGTCAATGGTCTCTACACGATTGTGGACATAGTAAACTTGACCACTGCGACCAAGCTCCCGACGGATTGCATCCCGCATCAACTGTGGACTGGCTTCCACAACATAGGTTTGTACAGGATACCTAGCCTCCGGCGGTGTTTCAATTACACTCATATCCCTCACACCTACCAAGGACATATGGAGAGTTCGGGGGATAGGAGTAGCTGTGAGAGTTAAGACATCCACCGTTTGCCGTAGTTTTTTCAACTTCTCCTTATGAACCACACCAAAACGCTGTTCCTCATCGACAATCAAAAGACCCAGATCCTTGAACCTTACATCCTTAGAAAGCAAGCGGTGAGTACCAATAATAATGTCTACCCTTCCATTAGCCGTATCTTCAAGTGTAGCCTTCTGCTCCTTAGCAGATCTGAAGCGGCTTAAGACGGCTACATTTACTGCAAAACCCTCGAATCTTTCCCTGAAGGTTGTATAATGCTGTTGGGCCAACACGGTTGTTGGGACTAACACAGCTACCTGCTTACCGTCACTTACGGCCTTAAAAGCAGCCCGGATAGCCACCTCCGTTTTGCCATAACCTACATCGCCACATAATAAACGATCCATAGGGCGGGGCTTTTCCATATCTTTTTTGACTTCACGAATAGATTTTAGCTGATCAGGCGTTTCCTCGAAGGGAAAGGCCTCTTCAAATTCTATTTGCCAAGGAGTATCAGGAGGGAAGGCATGCCCCCGCTGGGACTGACGTGCAGCATATATAGCAAGCAATTCTTCGGCTAACCCCTGAACAGAAGCCTTAACCCTGCTTTTCACCCTATTCCACTCATTACTGCCTAATTTAGATAGCTTAGGCTTCTTACCTTCCTGCCCCACATATTTTTGTAAAAGTCCGGACTGATCGGTAGGGACATAGACTTTATCTTCACCTTGATACTTAATCACCAAGTAATCCCGCTCAGCTTCGCCTACTGAAAGCTTCTCGATTCCCAGATAACGTCCGATTCCATGATTGGTATGCACTACATAATCGCCAACCCGCAAGTCCTCTAAAACAGTAGTACGTTTCCCTTCCTGGAACATTCGGCGAGCCGGTTTCTTCTTAGGTTGGAAAAAAAGTTCATGTTCAGTGACTACAGCCAATTTACCTGTTACCAGCTCAAAACCAGTAGACAAAGAGCCTTCCATCATATAGAGACACTCTGGTACCGGCTCAGTCTCCGGACTGACTAAAGCAGCCTCCAAGCCATAATCCCACAAGCCTTGCCGTAACCGTTCTGCTCTCTCCCGCGAATTAATCAGTATAAGCACCGCATATTTTTGCCGTTGCCATTCCTTTAATTCGTCTACTAAGAGTCTGGTTTTACCCATAAAAAGGTTCAGGCTTTTAGCAGTAATACCTAGAATATTCAGATTCTCACTAGTTACTGGCTTTTTTGGTAACAGTGAAAAATAAATAATTTTCTGTTGAGAGAAACGTTGCCATAACCTGTCTAGAGTGAAGTAATTATTAATTTGGCCTGGTAAGATCCGCCCACGTTCCAACAAAGCCTTATAGCTTTCCTGGTTTTCTTTTTCGCGCCCCTGATAGCTTTCTCTCTGCCGGTTAGGTTCGTCAATAATTAATAAAGGTTCCTCTGGAAAATAATCCAACAGAGAAATTTGGTCTTTTTCCAAATAATAGAGGAATTGCTCCTGGCCTGGGAAAATTAATCCCTGACCAATAGCTTCCGTAACCTCCTTTACTCTGTCAAAGAAATTTTCATATGCCTCTCTGGAGCCACTTTTGGCTAAGGATTTTAATAGTTGCTCAGCCTCTTTTTCCATTGCTTTTATAATCTGGGGACGATCCTTTTCAGTAAAGATAACCTCTTTGGCTGGTGGTAGAGCGATACGACCAATTTTTTCTATAGAACGTTGGGTTTCAACGGCAAAAAAGCGGATAGATTCTATCTCATCATCGAAAAATTCTATACGATAGGGATTTTCTGATGCGGCAGAATAAATATCCAAAATCCCACCCCGTATAGACAGTTGTCCTTTATCCTCTACCATATCCACCCGTTGATAACCTATCTCTATCAAGTCAGCTAACAACTGTTCCACATCTACCCTTTGTCCCACATGCAATGAAATGATCTGCCGGCGGAATTCTTGGAGGGACGGTAAGGTTTTTCCTAATGCATCTAAGGTCGTAATAATCAGGGGTTTACTTCCTAAAGCCAAAGCCTGCAAAACCTCTAACCTTTTCTGTCCTGTTTCATTACTTTGGGCAATTACCTCAAATGGCAACAAGTCCAAAGCCGGAAAATACTGCACCATATCACCGGGCAAGAGGTTAGAAAAGTCATTAAAGACCTCCTTTACCCGTTGCTGATTCTCAACTAAGTAGAGGAGGGGACGCTTTTTTTCCTTATACAACAGAGCTGCTAAGAGGATCTTCGGTGTCCCTGTTATGCCATATACTAATTGATTTTCTTTTTGTCCCAGCTGCTCCAAAAGAAACTTGAATTCACGGGATTTATGTAAATAGTCACCTAATACTTGTAAATTCACAATTTTGCCCTCCCAAAGGAAATAGTGAGCGTCCACCAGACCCCCACAGGATAAATTATTGAGCTATTATTTATTATACAACCAGCTAACCTTAGTTAGACCAGATTCTAATATCTTTTGTCCGTACTGCGTACTATACATAGCTAAATCAATCTTGTCAGTTAATACTTTTCTCTGACTACTTACGGTCGATCCTGACAAGAGTGTTCATCAAGCTAATTACAATAAAATTCCACAAAATATGTAGTAAAGTAGCCACTGCCACCGACAAAATCCAAGAATGATAAAGCCCGTAGATAAACACAGTGGCCCAGCCAAGTAAAAAGTGGGTAATTATACTACTGAGACCTGCCCAGAAGCCCCAACGAGGAGAAACCACATAATCATACACAGCCTCTAAAAGACCAAAAACTCCATGGCTAAGAGGCAAAAGAGCTCCCAATAACAAGGCAGAGCCAGTCTTTAGGATCTCTTCAACAGGCGGTATTAACCAGATTACAGCTCGTTCTCCGCCTTTATTAACCAGAAACCGGTTAATCAACCAAGCAATTACTGCCGCCGCAATACCTGCCAACCAGTGTGTCAATTATACCTCCGATTATTGTTTTTCCTTTTCATTCTGGTGTAATTCTTGTAAGTCCACTGCAGCATTATGCCCATTCATCGCTTCTGTTATGCCCTTCTGAACCCAAGTATCTATTCCTTGTACTGCCCAAGTCAAGATAACTGGCAATAACTTTTTCTCCTCAGTAGAAAATTCACTAAGGACATAACTCTCTACCTTCATAAAATCAGGATTACGACCAATTCCCACCTTCAAACGGTCATAATCTGACGAATTCAACAGGCGTGTAATAGACTTAAGCCCATTATGCCCCCCTGTACCACCGCCTTGCTTAAAACGAATTCGTCCAAAGTCCAAATCCAAATCATCATGAATCACGATGAGATCCGTAAGACCATCCTGGTAATAATTAATAAGTTCCAGCACTGCTTCACCGCTATTATTCATATAGGTCTGGGGCTTGGCCAGCAGTACTTTTTGACCTAGCCAGATACCCTGTCCTAGGTGGGACTGATTCTGTTTCTTACTTATAGTAATTCCCGCCTCAGCGGCGATCTTATCCAGAACCATAAAACCAATATTATGTCTAGTATTGGCGTAGCGGCTACCAGGATTGCCTAAGCCAACCAACAACTTCATTTCTTAAAAACCTCCTCAACCCATAGTTATTATTATACCCAGCTAACAAATAAATAATCTGAAGCTTCTAACTGATAGAAGGTCAAAAGGCCCCAGACAATTAACCTGGGGCTGTTCATAACCTATGTAGACTATTCAGAACCTGTGTAGAATGTTTAGAATTAGTCTTTTTAATCGAAGAGCTTACTGACCGACAAGTCCTCATAAATCCGTAAAATAGCCTCCCCTATTAAGGGAGCAATGGATAGCACCTTGATTTTAGGGGATTTCTTTTCATCACTAAGCGGAATCGTATTAGTAACAACGACCTCTTTGATCTTTGAATTATTCAGTCTTTCTATAGCTGGACCTGACAATACTGGGTGAGTACAACAAGCATAAATCTCAGCGGCTCCTTGATCATGCAAAGCTTGAGCACCTAAGGTTATAGTTCCTGCCGTATCGATAATATCATCAATCATGACTACCGTTTTGCCTTTAATATCACCGATAATATTCATTACCTCAGCTACATTCGGTTTAGGCCGCCGTTTGTCAATGATAGCTAAAGGAGCATTAAGCCTGTCCGCCAAAGCCCTGGCTCTTGTTACACCTCCAACATCAGGGGATACAACCACAAAATCATCAATATCTTTGTTCAAGAAATATTCCGAGATAATTGGAACACCTAAGAGATGATCTACCGGAATATCAAAAAAGCCCTGTATCTGACCTGCATGGAGATCTACCGAAATAACACGATGAGCTCCGGCAGCTACAAGTAAGTTAGCCACCAATTTAGCCGTAATAGGGTCACGGGCCTTAGCTTTTCTATCTTGTCTGGCATAACCATAATAGGGAATTACAGCATTAATTCTACGTGCTGAAGCCCTACGTAAAGCATCAATGAGGATCAATAATTCCATCAAGTTATCATTAGTTGGTGAAGAGGTGGGTTGTATTACATAGACATCTGCCCCTCTTACACTCTCATTGATATTTACGGAAATTTCTCCATCAGAGAATTTCTTGACCGTAGCCGCATTGACTGGAACTCCAAGATATTCTGCGATTTCTGTTGCTAATTCTGGATGTGCATTGCCTGTAAAAAGCCTCAATTTGTTTGACATTTTCTTAATCCTCCCCCTGCTTGTCTTGGCCGGCTTTCAGCGTGAGGCGTTCTCGCCAATTATCAATATTCCTCTGTCTACCCCTAGCCACAGCTAAGGCACCAGCAGGGATATCCTTAGTAACCGTTGAACCGGCACCGATATAAGCGCCTGCCCCCACTGTAAGAGGGGCCACTAGATTTGAATTACTACCAACAAAGGTTCCATCACCAATATACGTAGGAAATTTTTTCACTCCATCATAATTACAGGTTATAGTACCGGCTCCGATATTAACCCCTTTACCAATGGAACTATCACCTATATAAGATAGATGAGGGATTTTGGATCCTTCGCCGATGAAGGAATTCTTTATTTCTGAGAAGTCCCCTACCTTAACCTTATTAGCTAGGACCGTACCGGGTCTTAGATAACTGTAAGGCCCTATGGTACAGTGTTCTCCTACCTCAGCCTCGGACAGATAGGAGTATTTGATTAAGGTTCCCTTGGCTACAGCAGAATCAACAATCCTGCAATCCGGACCAATTTCACAAGCGGACCCAATCTTAGTTTTCCCAACTAAATGAACTCCCGGATAAATAATCGTATCCTGTCCAATCTCCACCCCGGCTTCAATATAGGTATTCTCCGGGTCAATCATAGTCACTCCAGCCAACATATGCTGCTCATTAATACGCCGCCGCATCAGTTTTTCTGCCTCGGCTAACTGGACCCGATTATTAATCCCCATAGCTTCATTAGGATCAGCTAAAAGATGGGTTTCTACACATTTACCCTCTTGGGCTAGTAGTGAAATAATATCTGTCAGATAATATTCCCCTTGAGCATTCGTGGGAGATATTTTGGGTAGCAATCGTTTTAGTCCTTCTATCTTAAAACAATAGGTTCCTGTATTAATCTCTTTAATGGGTTTCTCCTCTGGACCTGCATCTTTCTCCTCAACTATTCTTAATACCTGTCCATCCTTCTTAACTATCCGGCCATAGCCAGTAGGATCGGCCATCTCTGCAGTAAGAATAATAGCCTCAGCATTGCAATTTTGTTGCTTCTCCCTAAGAGCCTTCAGCGTTTCAGCTGTTAACAGTGGAGTATCACCACAAACTACTAAACATTGTCCCGCCTGAAATTCCTCTAAAAATGGTAAGGCTTGGAGTAAGGCGTGTCCAGTGCCTAATTGTTCCTTTTGGTAGGCAACACAATAACCATCACCCATAGTTTCCTCAACTAATTCACTCTGATGACCTAAAACCAGAATGATATTTTCAACACCAGCCCCCCGTATGGCAGAGCTTATGTGCTTCAACATCGGCCAACCGGCAACCTGATGTAATACCTTAGGCAATGTGGATTTCATCCGTGTACCTAAACCTGCCGCCAATACGACGGCTACGGAAGATGTCAAGGGCTATCCCCCCTAAAAATTTCATAACATAATCAATCCAATATATTTATATCATACTTTTCTCATAAAAGTAAGGGGGATAGATGCGAAATGGTACAGTGCCCGATAAATGAAAAAGGAGCTTATTAATAAGCTCCTCTTATCCCCCAGCTGTCTGTTACATCGCTTCTTCATACGCTTTTAATACTGTCGTTTGGATAACTTCCCTGGCGTCGGCTGTTATAGGATGGGCAATATCCCGGAACTCCCCTTCAGGTGTCTTACGACTGGGCATTGCCACGAAAAGTCCATTGTTTCCTTCGACTACTTTTACATCGTGAACTACAAATGCATTATCAAAGGTGACTGATACAACGGCTTTCATTCTGCCTTCCTGGGTGATTTTCCGAATACGAACATCAGTGATATTCATTAACCTCACCACCTTCCATTAATAAACAGGCTGGTTAATATCTGCTATTCGTCATAATTTTCGGATTTCCTGCTTGTCTTTATCAAATTTTACCAATTATTAGTTGTTCCGTTTTTAAAAAAGGGCCTATCCTTTGGATATCAAGGGTTTGATATTTACTGTTCTATCTTCCTCATCGACCTTGCTTAGTAGAAGTAGAGAATAATAAGAATCAACTAGTTTCTCTTTAGGTAATTCCGTATCAATCAACACGCCAATTCCCAATACCTCAGCTCTGAATTCATTCAGCAGCTCAATCATTCCTTTAGCAGTTCCGCCGGCTTTCATAAAATCATCAATAATTATTACCTTACTGTCGACGGGTAAAGCCCTCCGGGCTAACGACATTGTACGAATATTTCGCGAAGAGCCAGTGACATAATTAACACTAACAGCCGAGCCTTCCGTAACTTTACTTCCATCTCTAATAATTACTAGAGGCAAATTCAAACTCCTTGCCGTCATTATGGCCAATGGAATACCTTTTGTCTCTACAGTTACAACATATTCAGGATTCAGGGCTGCAAAATACTCCGCAAAAATCTCGCCTACTTTCTGGGCTATACGGGCATCAAAAACAACGTCAGTCATATACAAATATCCACCAGGTAATATACGCGTAGGATCCGCCAACTTTTGCGCCAAATCTTCCAGAAATTCTATCCGTTCAGCCGGTCCAACTTGGGGGTAATAAATCACACCTCCATTAGCCCCGGCCAAAGTTTCAACCTTACCGTACCCAAACTCACTAAAAACATTGCGTATTATGCCAATATCCTCGCTGATACTAGATTTTGCAGCATGAAATAAGTCCGTAAATACATTTAGTGAGATAAGTGTATTCGGTCTTTCCAGCAAATATTTTGTCATAGCAGAGACTCGTTCACTTCTACGCCACTTTTCCATCGATATTCCCCTTTGTTTTTGTATATTAAGGTCAATTTCCGAATATTCCATTTCTATTTTACCCTATTCATTCATATTTTGCCAACATTATAATTTACATGATAGTGTCAAGTTACTTTGGGTTTTCAAAAAGCAGAGTACTCCCAAAACAGTGATATCAATTAA
>JAPXME010000067.1:0-9379 GCA_033809185.1 Clostridiaceae bacterium | reverse complement strand
TCTGAGGTGCCGGTATTAGGTGCCTACGGCAAGATGGCAGAAATGTCTCAAGGTATGGATACTACTACTGGACATTGGGAGATTGCCGGAATATTGACTAAGGATCCCTTACCCACTTTTCCAGAGGGGTTCCCTGAGGAGATTATTGAAGCCTTTCAGCAGGAGATCGGTCGCCCTGTCTTAGGTAATAAAGTGGCATCCGGTACAGTGATTATTGAAGAATTAGGGCCTGAACATCTTAAGACGGGTTACCCTATTGTCTATACTTCAGCAGATAGCGTCTTTCAGATTGCTGCCCATGAAGAAGTTATCCCCTTGGAGCAGCTTTATGAATATTGTCGGATTGCCCGACGGTTATTGACCGGTAAATGGGCAGTAGGCCGGGTAATTGCTCGTCCCTTTGTAGGACAACCTGGCAGTTTTCAGCGTACTGCCAATCGTCATGATTACTCCTTGGAGCCGCCACAAACTACAGTATTAGATGCTATGAAGGAAAAAGGCTTAGAGGTTATAGGAATAGGGAAAATTCACGATATCTTTGCCGGGCGTGGTCTTACTTCAAGTCAGTCTACAGTTGATAATCTGGATGGAGTAAATAAAACTATTGAAGCCTGGTCGAGGCTCAAGGCAGGCCTGATTTTTACTAACCTGGTGGAATTTGATTCTCACTACGGGCATCGCAACAATCCCCAGGGATATGCCCAAAAAATCGAAGAATTCGATGAAGTATTGCCGAGATTGATGGAGTTAGTAGACCAGGATGGTCTGTTGATAATTTCGGCTGATCACGGCAACGATCCTACTACTCCCGGTACGGATCATAATCGGGAATATGTACCCTTATTAGTCTATGGAAAAGATGTTAAGGCTGCCGTTGATTTAGGCACTCGGAAAACCTTTGCTGATGTAGCAGCAACCCTGAGTGAGATTTTCAATTTAGGTTATGTTAGCCCCGGCACAAGCTTTTGGGCTGAAGCAACAGGAACAAAGGAAGGTGGCTGGCAATGAGAGCGATAGATATCATTTTGAAAAAAAGAAACAATCAGGAGCTTAGTACTGCGGAAATCCGTTTTCTAATTGAAAAATATGTCCAGGGAGCAATACCAGATTATCAAATGGCTGCTTTTTGTATGGCCGTATATTTCCGTGGCATGACAGAGAGGGAAACTGCCGACTTAACTATGGTCATGGCGGAATCAGGAGAGATGGTTGATTTATCTTCTATTTCCGGAGTTAAAACGGATAAACACAGTACCGGCGGCGTCGCTGATACTACTACTCTGGTATTGACACCTCTAGTTGCTGCCGCAGGTGTTGCTGTAGCTAAAATGTCTGGCCGAGGTCTAGGTCATACAGGAGGGACTATTGACAAACTAGAGAGTATCCCTGGCTTTCAGACTGACTTAAGTCATGAGGTCTTCCTTAAGCAGGTGCGGGATATCGGCTTGGCTGTAATAGGTCAAACTGGCAATATGGTGCCAGCGGATAAAATGCTCTATGCCTTACGAGATGTGACAGGAACTATAGAATCACTACCCTTAATAGCCAGCAGTATTATGAGTAAAAAAATCGCTGCTGGGGCTGATGTCATTCTCTTGGATGTGAAGACTGGCAGCGGAGCCTTTATGCATACTAAAGAGGATTCTTTCCGCTTAGCTGAGGCTATGGTCGCAATAGGCCAAAATGTAGGTCGTAAGACGGCAGCAGCTATAACTGATATGAATGAGCCTCTGGGGTCTGCTATCGGTAATGCTCTAGAGGTGGAAGAGGCTATCTTAACCTTACAGGGCAAGAACAAGGGGAATTTGTTGGAGCTTTCTCTAACCTTAGGTTCTCACATATTACATATGTCCGGCAGGTCAACGAATCTAGAAGAAGCCCGGGAGATATTGAAGGGGTTACTCGATTCGGGAGAGGCACTAAAAAAATTGGCTGAGATGATTGAGGCCCAAGGCGGTAATCCAGAGGTAGTTAATAATGTGAAATTATTGCCCCAAGCTGAAAAACAGCAGGTTATAGAATGTTGGCAGGATGGCTATCTGAAAATTGAAGATGCCCAAGCCTTAGGACTGGCGGCTATGCTCCTGGGAGCCGGAAGAGCAACGAAGGAAGATAAGATTGATTTAGCCGTAGGCTTGAAGATACATGCTAAAACAGGTCAAAGAGTAAAACAAGGCCAACCCTTGTTGACCCTGCATTATAACGATGAATCTAAGGTAGAAGATGCCATTGCCACAGTCCAAAGCGCTCTGAAAATTTATTCTGCTCCTGTACCAGCCCCTAATTTGATCTACGGTATTGTTACAGCTGAAGGCCGAGTAGAATATCTCTAGTAAATAAGTAAGGAGTAGAATATCTGTGAAAACTATTGGACTTATTGGTGGAATGAGTTGGGAATCAACTGTTGAATATTATCGGATACTTAATGAGGAAGTCAAAAAAAGACTGGGCGGATTACATTCAGCCAAATGTTTATTATATAGCGTAGATTTTGAAGAGATTGAACGTTATCAAGCAGAGGGTAACTGGGACAAAGCAGGCATCTTGTTGGGTGATGTTGCTCTTTCCTTGGAAAAAGCAGGAGCCGACTTTATTGTTATTTGTACAAATACAATGCATAAAGTAGTAAGTTATATTGAAGAAAGAATCAACATTCCAATTCTACATATCGCAGATGCAACAGCCAAACAAATAAATGAGGCCAAGATTGGTACTGTAGGCTTGTTAGGTACCAAATACACTATGGAACAGGACTTTTATAAATCACGATTAGAGACAAAGGGTATTAAAGTCTTAATTCCCAAGGAGGCAGAACGGGAAACAGTAAATAAAGTTATCTATGAAGAATTATGCTTAGGCATTATCCAACAATCATCCAAAGAGTATTACAAGGAAGTTATTCAACACTTAGTTAGCGAAGGAGCAGAAGGAATAATTCTCGGATGCACAGAGATTGGATTGTTGGTAAAGCCGGAAGATTCCCCAGTGCCCATATTTGATACAACTTTAATCCATGCTGTTGAGGCCGTTAATGAAGCCTTGAAATAAAAAATTCTACAATAAATTGCCCGTCACTTTAGACGGGCATTTTCTTTAATCAATTCAATAAGTGGAATAATTACTTTGGCTACGAGGAGATAAGCCAGTGCGCTGCCAACAATAAAAAACAGAATCCAAGCAACAATATTTTCCATCAGATTATCCTCCTCAAAAATTTATCTGAGATTTACCTTTTTTAATAAGTTGCCCTGATACATACTTCATCATTCCTCAGGAGAAAATATTTTCAGACGCAGTAATTGTTCCGCTTAAAAATTTCTTCGGAGGTGGTCAAAAATGAATACCAAGAAGCTTTGTATAGTGTTATTAATTTTTGTAATATTATTCGGCTGTCTTCCTACTCAATCTGTGCAGGCCGCAGAGTTAAACTTGGCGGCTGAATCGGCTATTCTAGTTGATGCCCAATCAGGCCAGATACTCTACGAAAAAGAAATTCATAAAAAAATGTATCCAGCCAGTATGACAAAACTAATGACCTTAGTCCTAGCCATGGAAGCCCTGGAGGCAGGTAAAGTCAAAATGGATGATATTGTAACGGCTAGTGAGAATGCCGCCTCTTATCGTGGGTCGAGGATCTTCCTTTCGGCCGGTGAGCAATTTACTTTTTATGAATATCTCTTAGGAGTGGCACTGGCTTCAGGAAATGACGCCAGCGTGGCTGTAGCTGAGCATATTGCCGGGAGTCACGAAACTTTTGTGGAGATGATGAATCAAAAGGCTGCTCAATTAGGCATGAAGAATACTAATTTTGTAAACTGTAACGGCTTACATGATGATAACCATTATACGACGGCTTATGACTTTGCTTTGTTAGCCTTAGAGGCCTTACGTTTTCCTAAGTTACTCGAGATCTCTACATTAAAACATTACAGAATTAGAGAAGACACTAAGCCTTTTCAGTTCGATAATAAGAATAAGCTACTCTGGTGGTATGAAGGAGCTGACGGTTTTAAAACCGGTTGGACTGAGGATGCTAAGTATTGTTTTACCGGAACTGTAGAACGTAATGGCCTCAGATTTGTTTCTGTCGTCATGGGGGTTAAGGAACAAAAAGGCCATTTTAGGGATACGATGGCTTTATATAACTGGGGTTATTCGCAATATACCTTTAAGAGCTTTTATGATCAAAACGATCTCCTAGCCCAGATTCCAGTAGGAAAAGGAGTAAAGGATTTAGTATCCTGCAGACCTCTGCGGAAGGTGGGTGTTACTGTTAGAAAAGGTGAAGAAAAAGACCTTACTACCCAAATGGATTTACTCCCTATCGTTGATGCACCAGTCCAGGAAGGCCAACTCTTGGGTAATATTTCGATACTGCATAACGGAAATGTAGTCTTTAAAACGGATTTAGTAGCGGTAGAGGAAGTAGCTAAGGGTAGCTGGTGGGCAGAATTTAGGAAAGTGTTGGGGAAAACCATAGCCTTATAAAATTTCTCGCTACTCTAACTTGATTGAGAATAAATAAGGAAAATAAATATAGTCAAGTTAAGTAACTGAAAGAAATGATTAATAATGACGCGGGGTAATAACTGCCCGGCGTTTTTCTTTGCCAGTAAAAGCAATCGTACTATAGAACAATTCTTATCTCCCTCTTGAGATCGAGAGGTTGACGGAAAAGTATGGAGCCCTGACATTTAAAGACAGCATTAGACACTATAACTTACATTAATTGGAAGGAATATAAGGGTAGGAAGAGAAATATATTGATAGTTTGTAGCTTTACAAATACAGAAAAGTTTCAGAATACAAGGAGGACTCTAAATGCCGTTTATCATGAACAACAAAAACGGAACCTTGCTAATTAAGCTTAACGGTGAATTGGATCTGGTTAAGGCTCATGAATTCCGGGAGACTGTAGACAAGGTAATGGAAGAAATGGAAATTAGCAATTTGTTAGTCGATTTAACTTCCGTAACATTTATTGATAGCTCAGGATTAGGTGTTATCTTAGGAAGATTTAGAAAGATAAAAAGTGCTAGGGGAGAAATGGCTCTTTTTGGCGCCATGCCCAATGTGCTGAGGATTTTGGAGCTATCAGGGATAGCTACTTTTGTCCCCATATGTGCCACAGAAGCTGAAGCTTGGAAATTAATCGAGAGAAGCAGAATTAAGGAGGCTTAAAAATGGATAAAATAGTAAAAAACAGAGTAAAATTAGAATTTCCCAGTATCGGTGATAATGTTGCTTTAGCTAGAATCACTATTGCCGCTTTAGCTTCCCAACATGAATTGACCCTGAATGATTTAGAGGAAATCAAAGTGGCTACTTCAGAAGCTGTTTCCAATGCCATCATCCATGGTTATCAGGGTAGGCCAGATGGTATTGTGCAATTGATTGGTATTTTGTCTGACGATGATTTGATTATTGAGATTATTGATGAAGGTATTGGCATTGATGATATCAATCAAGCTCTGCAACCGGCCTTTTCTAGTGATCCGGAAAGAATGGGCTTAGGCTTTATCTTTATGCAATCCTTCATGGATGAAGTAATAGTGGAGTCAGAGTTTAACGAAGGCACCAGGGTTGTCTTAAAAAAGAGGTTGGCTAAAGCAAACGATAATCAAGCCGTATCATAAGAGGTATATAATATTATGAAAAGCAGATTATCTGAAATGAATTTGCCTCGTTTTCCCCTTCTTAGTGATACAGAGGCTACTGAGTTATTGGTCAGGGCCCAAGGGGGAGACGCTGAGGCCAGAGAAAGATTGATTAACTGTAATCTTCGTCTGGTCTTTAATCTTGTGCAGCGTTTTGCCAACCGCGGGTACGAGATTGAGGATCTTTTTCAAATCGGCACTATTGGTTTAATTAAATCTATTGATAAATTTGATCTTAGTTATAATGTGAAATTCTCTACTTATGCTGTACCGATGATTATTGGTGAGATCCGTCGATTCTTAAGAGATGATAATCCAGTCAAGGTTAGCAGGTCTCTCAAGGAAAATGCCTATAAAATCAATAAAGCCCGGGAAACGCTAACTAGAGAATTGGGACGGGAACCTAACTTACAAGAGATTGGAGAATATGTTGGACTTTCGAATGACGAGATTATTACTAGCTTAGAGGCAGTTCAAACCCCGACTTCCATTCACGAGACCTTGTATCAGGATGATGGTGATCCGATCTATATCATTGATCAACTGTCTAATGCTAAGGATGATACTAATTGGTTTGAGAAGATAGCTTTGAATGAAGTCTTGAATAAACTTAGTGAGAAAGAAAGGGAGATTATCTTACTTCGCTTTTTTCACGATAAAACCCAAACTGAGGTTGCCAAGCAGGTCGGTTTATCTCAAGTCCAAGTATCACGAATTGAAAGGCAAGCCTTAAAGCGCTTTAAGATTTTATTAGATGAAGAGCAACATAAAGAACAGAACAAAACGGCCTCGTTATAGTAAGTATAGCGAGGCTGTTAACTTTAATAGAACAGGCAGTTATTCAAAAATAACGAACAACTGCTTTCTTGTTTCAATACATACAAGAGCCAGTAGAGATAAATAATAAAAGAGCGAATAAAAATTGGATGGTGAGATAGATGTCTGATAAGAGATTAGCTGAGGAGATTAAGTCTAAAATCGAAAACCGGGAAAAGATTTTAGCTGATTATTACAAGCTACCAACTAATGAAAGAAAGAAGTTGCAGCAAGAGCTGCTAGACGATCACCAGAAGGCCTTATTACAGGAAGCTCAATCTTTAGAAGAGGAGAAGGAGGATTGGCGGCAATTACGTCATCTAATTGAGGCTCAATCTCAAAAGATTAAGGATCAGGATAAACTTCTCTACCAGAAATTCACTAAGCCACTAATGCCAAAGCAAACAGTTGTAAAAAATACAATACTGGCTTTTCTTGTGGGTGGCTTAATTTGTACCATCGGACAAATATTAATGAACTGGCTGATATCCCTAGGACTTTCGAACAAAGAAGCGGGAGCAATAACATCGGGAACCTTGATCATTGTCGGTGCTCTGCTGACGGGCTTAGGTGTTTATGATGAAATTGGGCGTTTTGCTGGAGCCGGTAGTATTGTACCTATTACAGGGTTTGCCAACTCCATTGTGTCTTCGGCTCTGGAATTTAAGAGAGAGGGACAAGTTTATGGAGTAGGAGCTCATATCTTTACTGTTGCTGGGCCGGTTTTGGCTTACGGGGTTCTTGTATCATTTTTTGTAGGCGTAATCTATTTTCTAATCCAATAGGAGGCGGCAAATGGATTCAAAAAAGCTAGGACAACAAACTTTAAATTTCGCCAATCCTCTTATCCTTAAATCTTGGGCTTCCATTGTGGGACCTAAAGAGGGCGAGGGGCCACTGGCTGAGTATTTTGATATGATTCTAGAAAACAATTTAGATAATGGCGATAAATCCTGGGAAAACACAGAGCAAAAGCTAATGCAGCACAGTATGGAGTTGGCCTTGGAAAAAGCTAATCTCAAAGCTAGTGATCTGGAATTTTATTTGGCTGGAGATTTATTAAATCAGATTATTAATGCCAATTTTACTGCGAGATTTCTAGGAGTACCTTTTCTAGGGATTTATGGGGCCTGCTCAACTTTAGCAGAAGGGATGTCGCTGGCGTCTATGATCTTGGATGGTGGTTTTGCCAAGATAGTAGGTTTTTCGGCCAGTAGCCATCATGATACGGCTGAGCGCCAGTTGAGATTCCCTACAGAAATGGGCTCTCAGCGACCTATGACAGCCCAGTGGACAGTGACTGGGGCCGGCTCTTACATTTTAGAGCGTGGTACTAATGGCTCTTCGGGAACGGCAAATGCGGGTATTAGGGTGACTCAGGCCACCGTTGGTAAAATTGTTGATCGTGGTGTCAGTAATAATAATGATTTGGGCTCGGCCATGGCTCCGGCAGCTTTTGACACGATTATTACTAATTTGCAGGATACTGGGCGAAAGATTGACGATTATGATTTAATCATTACTGGTGACTTAGGCAGTTTAGGCTTAAATATTCTCAAGGAGCTATTAAGGGAAAGTGGATATCCGGTAAAAAACGTTTCCGATTGTGGAATACTGATTTATAAAGCTGAGCAGGATACCCATTGCGGGGGTAGCGGTTGTGGCTGTTCGGCCGTTGTCTTAAATTACTTACTCCAGAAAATGCTGGACGGAGAGT
Source organism: Clostridiaceae bacterium (assembly GCA_033809185.1). Classification (GTDB taxonomy): domain Bacteria; phylum Bacillota; class Peptococcia; order DRI-13; family JAPXME01; genus JAPXME01. Next base: position 1,189 of record JAPXME010000067.1, on the reverse strand, counting down.
ATAGGCGAATTTTCTTTATTGGAACAGGAGCTTTGCTCAGTCCAAGTAGTATTTTTCAGGGAGAGACTATACCTTCTATAGCTCATGGGGTTGTGCTAGAATACAATCTTTAGAGGAGGTCATATAATGCAGAGCTTAATAAGTGCTTTTATTGTAGGCGGAATAATTTGTGCCATTGGCCAATTGTTGATTGATCTAACTCCTTTTAAAATTACTGCTGGTCATATTCTGGTAGGTTATGTTACTGGAGGTGCTATTCTTAGTGCTTTAGGACTGTATCAACCATTAGTTGAGTTGGGGGGAGCTGGTGCAACTGTACCTCTTTCTGGCTTTGGTCATTCTCTGGTGCAAGGGGCAATTGAAGGGGTACAAAGCAAAGGTTTATTAGGTGCATTAGGCGGAGGAATTGAGGCGACCTCAGTAGGTGTGGCTGTAGCAGTAATTTTTGGTATAGTAGTGTCTACCTTCTTTACCCCTAAAGGCTAGGTTTATGATGGGAAAAAGAAGAGTAATTTTAGTTACTGACGGCGACAAATTGGCTTGTAAAGCAGTGGAAAAGGCAGCCCACAATATTGGTGGGCGCTGTATTTCCGCTTCTGCTGGAAACCCTACTCCGCTAACTGGAGAATGTATCGTGCAATTAATTAGGGAAGCCGAACATGATCCAGTTGTGGTTATGTTTGATGACAGAGGTAGCCGGTTTAAAGGGCAAGGGGAAAGGGCCCTGGAGTATGTGATAAGGCATCCTGATATTGAGGTCTTAGGGGTATTGGCAGTTGCTTCAGATACAGCTAAAACTGAGGGTTCTGCGGTTGATCTGGCGGTAGATAATCGTTGCCAGGTTGTGCAGGGAGAAGTAGACAAAGAAGGTGAGATAGTATCCAGGAAAAAAATTATCTATGGCGATACAGTGGATGTACTTAAAACTGTTAGGGACAGAATACCACTGATCGTGGGTATCGGTGATATTGGTAAGATGGAAGGTCGAGATAATCCGGAACATGGAGCCCAGGTAACGACAAAAGCTTTTCGAATTATTATGGAGCATGGGCAGAAAGCTTAGCATAAATCTATATATTGACGGAAGTAAACGTAGACAGAAAAAATGTAATTTGCTAATCGTTAACGTAAAATTACCTTGGGATAAAAGTTAGAAATAAAAAATGAGAGTATCTCCGCTGTGATATCA
>JAPXME010000066.1:0-9520 GCA_033809185.1 Clostridiaceae bacterium | reverse complement strand
GTCTTGACCAATTACATGATATCACAGCGGAGATACTCTCATTTTTTATTTCTAACTTTTATCCCAAGGTAATTTTACGTTAACTAAAAGATGACAAAGGCCTTTGTGTTTATCTAGTGATTGACAATTTTTTTAACCTTGACATAACCCGTTTTTCCATGTTAAGATAGTTTCTGCAGTCGCGGAAGTGCTGGAATTGGCAGACAGGCACGTTTGAGGGGCGTGTGTCGCAAGGCGTACGGGTTCAAGTCCCGTCTTCCGCACCATATTATCCTTGTATAATCAGCTTTGTGGGTTTTCGACTACGAAAACACGCAAGGCTTTTTCTAATTACTCCTATAATTCAGTAAAAGCTTTGTGCATTTTTGAATGAAAGGCACAAAGCTTTTTTCTTTTACACATAGCAGCCAGTTTTACTTTTTATACATTAAGACTTTTTAGTTGCTGAACAATCTTAGGAAGAATTTCACCTGTTCGTCCTTTGATGAAAATATCGCTTATTCCACCCCTACTAAGATCAGATTCCTCAAGATTTATTTCAATAATCGTAACCTTACCCCTTCTTTTTGCAGCCAAGGGTAAACCGGCAAAAGGCCAGACTGCTGCCGAGGTTCCACAAATCAACATTAGATCACATTTTAGGGTTTCTTCCTGGCTATGTTCAACTACATCCGTAGGAATTGGCTCGTTAAAATCCACTATATCGGATTTTAGCGGACTGCCACAGACTTTACAGAGTGGAGGCAGGAGGTCCTTGGCATACAAGCTATCTAGCTTGAAATCTTGAACATCAAACCTGGAGTAGCAAGACAGACATCTGAGTTTGAAAGCATTACCATGATATTCAAATACTTTTTGCGAACCAGCTTTATTATGTAGATTATCAACATTCTGAGTAATTATACTTTTTAAGACACCCATACTTTCCAATTCTGCCAGAGCATAATGACCCTTATTCGGCTGATATCCGGACAGATCCCCTAATATGCCACGCCCACTAAGCCTATCCTTCCAGTATTCTTTTGGATTAGTCCTAAATTTATTATAGATTTGATAAGCCTTCCTCTCCGCCTCCGGATCCCTTTTCCATACTCCCTTTTCCCCTCTGAAATCTGGAATTCCGGATTCAGTAGAAATACCGGCACCTGTCAAGGCTATAACGTAATTTGCTCTACTCAACATTGAAGCTACCCTTATAATGTTCTCATTTATCTGTTCCATGCTTACCCTCCTCACCAAAATCATCTTACCTTAAATCTTATCTTATCTTGATAAAATCAACAAATTTTCTGAATAGTATTTAGAATCCCAGCTGCTGTTAATCTATCTTATTAACGACTATTGAGTTACTTTATTTTGTAAGTTTAAAAAAATCCTCTTGGCAGAAACTATTGCATATATGAACTAATTTCAAGCCTTATGAGGTGAATAATTTGCAAAAGAGTTACATACTGCCCTTTTCAGTTCTTGCTGCCGTTCCTTTTATAATGGTCTTGGGAAATTCTATGCTAATCCCTGTTCTGCCTGAAATGAGAAATGCCTTAAATCTTACTCAATTTCAATCAGGCCTAATTATAACCCTCTTCTCTGTTCCGGCTGGTGTAACAATTCCCTTAGCCGGCCTCTTATCTGATAGGGTTAGCCGCAGATGGATTATTGCTGGAGCATTAATCATTTATGCTGCCGGTGGACTTATTGCTGGACTAGGATCTGTGTTGCTGAAATCTTATAGAATAATCTTAGCTGGAAGAGTCTTGCAAGGCATCGGTGCAGCAGGTACCGCACCTATCGCCATGGCTTTGTCCAGTGATATTTTTACCAGTAATGAACGTAGTAAAGTCTTAGGTATGCTTGAAGCATCCAATGGTATGGGTAAGGTTGTCAGTCCTATACTGGGCTCTGCTATTGGACTTATAGCTTGGTGGGCCGTGTTTTTCCTTTTCCCTATCATCTGCGTTCCCCTTGCCCTAGGTATGCTGTTTCTAGTTAAAGAACCTCAGCAAAAAAAAAGCCCCCAGTCTCTCTCAGAATACCGTAAAGATCTTGGCAAAATCTTTAAGAAAAAAGGCATCTCGATAATAATGACATTTTTGGCCGGCTCAGTAGTGTTGTTTGTCTTATTTGGTGTGCTTTTCTATCTGTCCGAGCATCTAGAAACACGCTATGGTCTAGATGGCATAGTCAAAGGCCTTGTTCTGGCCATTCCTGTATTGGCCATGGCCACAACTTCATATATTACCGGACTTGTTACCCAGAAAAGAACAAACCTACATAAGGCTCTTGTGGTTCTTGGCACAGGGATTCTTTCTGGAGCTATGTTCCTGGCCGCCTTTTTCATCCAAAATACTTACTTAATGATAGCCGCCTTAGTTCTGGCCGGAATCGGTACTGGAATGGTTCTGCCTAACTTAAATACGATGATAACTAGCTCATGTAATATTGATGAAAGGGGAATGATTACCTCTTTGTATGGCGGTGTCCGCTTTTTTGGTGTGGCCCTAGGTCCTCCCCTTTTTGGACTCTTGATGGAAAAAAGTGAATTGATCATGTTCATTGTACCTGCGATCTTAACTGCTGTAGTAGGAGTTCTAAACTTTTTCTTCTGTAACGCAAAACTGCTCAAGCAGAAGCCTGAGCAGGATAAAGGAGAGGGAAGCAGCCCATCCATACGGCAAAAGCCTCGACAAAAGCCGATAAAAGCTAAACTAGTCTGGGGGATACTCTTTAGAATCATAAGACCTAAAAAGCCTTTATTACGACCAGCCACAGAAATCAAAGAGGATATTGTAGAAAAAGTCGTAAAAGAATTGGAGCCGCAAATTGACAAAGCTTTGCAAGATGAACTATCTAACCAGAAAGAAAAATTAAAAGAAGAAGTGTCTCAGGAAATAGAAAAATATCTTGAGGATACCATTGAAATAAAAGAGAAAGAACGAAAATAAGAACCCCACCCATCAACGCAATCGAAGATTGCTGGCGGGTACCCGGGAACCTTGTTATTTCATAATAAGAACCCCACCCATCAACGCAATCGAAGATTGCTGACGGGTACCCGGGAACCTTGTTATTTCATAATAAGAACCCCACCCATCAACGCAATAAAAGATTGCTGACGGGTACCCGGGAACCTTGTTGTTTCACAAAAAGGCTTACAGATATCTCAGCCGAAAAATCTGTAAGCCAAAATAAACCATTTAATACTCAATCTTATTATTCATGTACTACTTCTATCCTGCCACCTGCTGCCTTAATAGAATCTAGTAGGGAATTTACAGAGTTATTTCCACCTAGTAAGGGGATTCTAATTATCAAGCAAATCCCACTAGGAGTTGTTAACTCCAGAAGATTTAATAAATTAATCACTGCACCGGCCGGAATAAAAACTCTCAACAGAGTACCTGGCAACTGCTCACATTCCGGTTGATCCTTTTTCCATTTCTTCTTATCAAAGTCAGGGTAATTATCATATCCATAACAATGATTTTCCTTATTTTTAGGTGGTTTTACGTATGGCAAATTTGTTCACTCCTTTTTTTTCTGGTCTTGTATAATATGAAACCTTTGGGATAAGGGTGACAAGTCTTCGAAAAATATCCATTGCTACCGTATAAAATCATATTACTGCGGGGATTATGACAGATAGAAATATATATATCTAGGAGGTTATATTAAATTGGCTAACACATTAACTACAAAAGAAAAAATGCTTCTGAAAGATCTTAAATCTCAAGAGGAGATCTGTATCCAAAAATATAGCAATTATGCCCAGCAGACCCAATGTCCCCAATTAAAGCAGATCTTAACAACCCATGCTCAGCACGAACAACAACATCTAAATACAATAAATCAGATCTTGAACGGTCAGATTCCCACAATGCCACAAGGCAATCAACAACAAAGCCAAGCAAATCAACAACAAACTCAGTTCCAGGGGACAATGCAACAAAACCAACAACAGATGGGAATGCAATTTCAGCAACAACAACAAGGAACTCCTCAACAGCAATACACACCACAGCTTGTCAACGGCAAGAATCTGGAAGAGTATATTTGTACTGATTTACTTAGTACTGAAAAATACGTTTCCTCTACATACGACACAGCAATTTTTGAATTCACCAATCCTCAAATCCGTCAGGTATTGAACCATATTCAAAAAGAAGAGCAACAACACGGTGAAGAAATCTTCCTTTATATGCAAAGTAACGGAATGTATAATCCTCAATAAAATTACACAGAGCACACAGCAGGGCTTTTCTCCTTGTTATTATAGGCGCAATGAAAAGACAAGAACCGGGAGTACCTTTGACGAGCCTGGCGAAAATGTCTTAACGAAATACCGTTAGAAATCACTTAACCGGCACAGGATGTGCCGGTTAAGGAGAAATTGAGCCATGAACGGCGAATTTCGACTGGTATGTGTTTTCTTACGGTATGAGTTTAGACATTTCCAGGTGAGGATTGGCTACTCCCGGTTCTTGTTATTCTTGTATTTTTGTATAACTCAGGAAAATCGCCCTCTGTGCGATCTCTGCACACAGATGGCGATTTCTACGGCCTCATTTTGTTATGTGCTTTACTCATTTAGTCGAAAAGCTTTCATAGGACAAAATTTCATACACTTCTTACAAACAATGCACTTGTCTTCATCTATGGTCGGAAGACTATATCCTTCTTGACTAATGGCATTCACCGGACACACTTTGATTGCAGGACAGCGGTGATTTTGCGGACATCTTTGCTTATCAACGTATAATTGCATAATCTATACTCCCATCGCTATTAATAAATATACCCCCTGGGGGTATATTTATTCTACCTGAATTTTTCTATGATTTCAACATCTAAACTATGGTTTATAAACTTTCTACATTACCTAAATCACTCATCATAGAGTCAATTCTATCATAAAGGCTGAGAAAGGCCTGTTCCACTTTTCGCCAATCTTCCTCCTTGAACTCATGCTCCATAGCCTTATAAGGAGCTTCGTCAAGAATCTGTAAATCCATTAAAGCTTCTAGCTCGTAATAAAGGAGGGTATCGTCCACATTACGAATCAGTTCTAATTCCTCCGCCGTCAACCCATCCAAGCCAAATCTCTCATAAATTACATTTTGTAATCTTTTTTCGATGACTACATATTCTGGTAGATTAATTTTTACCGGCCTGGTAATATCGGAAATATAGCTTTCACTAGCATCATGTAACAAACAACCTAACTGTACTCTAGCAGTATAGCCTCTAGCAACAGCTTCTCGGCAACAAGCTATAGAATGTTGAGCTACTGAATAAAAATGACGACAGTGGCCGTTAGCTCTAGTCATCAATGATAAGGAATGGGCAATGTCTTCAATACGGATATCTTCTACTTTTGCCCTCAAAGGATTAAAGCGGACTTTCGTATAAGTTAAGATGCTACATGGCATTTTTATCACTCATTTCAACAATATCTGTTATTAAACTGAATTCATTATAACATAGACACGAAAAAAGAATTTACCTTAAAATTTTACATCTATATAATCCCCCGCTGTAATCGAATCCGGTGTAACATCACAATCAAAAGCCAACACCTTAACCCCATTTCTGGCAGCTTTCACTAGAGCATCACCGAAGGCTTGATGGGTCTGGTAATTAGGCGAAAAATATTTTATGCCTTTCATCTGAATAATAAAAAATATATAAGCTTCATAACCTTCCAGAACGGCTTGCTCCAGCTCTTGAATATGCTTGATACCCCGCTCAGTTGGAGCATCTGGGAATAGTGCCACTCCCTTTTCCTCCAGAGTAACTCCCTTGACCTCCACGAAAATTTTCCGTCCTCCGGCCTCCAAATAAAAATCAAAACGTGAATTAGCAAAGACCTTTTCCGGCCTTAACAGAGTAAGTCCCCCAAAGACCTCCTTATCTCTAACCCATTCTGCAAAAACTTTATTAGGTACTTGACTGTCAATATTTACTATTCTGTCGCCTTTGTTGACGGCGATTAAGTCATAGGGCGTTTTACGATTAGGGTTGTCAGCAGACTGAACATATATTGTCACTCCGGGAATTAGTAGTTCCTTGCAACGGCCGGTATTTTTCACATGACAGATTTCTCTCTTCCCGTCCATTTCAATATAAGCCACAAAACGGTTAGGACGCTCCAGAAATTTGGCCCGCTTAATATTTTTATATTTCATTAACTACAGCTCCTTATGTCTACATTTTTCTATGTCATTCCCTATATTCTAGAATATTTGTTCGTTAATGCCTAGACATTTATATCTAGTAATGATAATATACTAATTAATTGCATATTGTTTGGGGAGCTTGGTATACAGGCTGAGAGGAAGTTTTTACTTCGACCCGTAGAACCTGATTTGGATAATGCCAGCGTAGGGAACTTAAACTTCACTATCTAAAATATAGTGGGATAACCTTGTTTGGCTTATCCCACTAATTTTTTTGGAGGGACAGACATTGCAAAATTCAAAAACATCTTTACTAAGCAACAGTTTACTGTGGTTAGGTGCAGCAATCTCAATTGCAGAAATAATGACAGGAGCCCTGTTTGCCCCTTTGGGATTTACTAAAGGTATGATGGCCATTATTCTAGGCCATGCTATTGGAGCTTTATTGTTTTATTGGGCAGGACTTATCGGGGCTAAAAGCGGTATGACTGCCATGGAATCGGTCCGTATAAGCTTTGGTGAAAAAGGTTCCATGTTCTTTTCCGTTCTTAATGTCTTGCAACTGGTAGGTTGGACAGCAGTAATGATTATTAGTGGAGCACAGGCTATCGCTGTTATTGCTGGCAAAACCACGGGTAGCTTGTTCTTCTGGTGTCTGGTAATCGGTATAATGATCGCTATTGGTATTGTAATAGGTCTAAAAAATTTAGGGAAAGTAAATGTAATAGCCGTCAGCCTCTTATTCATTCTAACTGTTGTTTTAGCAGTTGTCATATTCCGTTCAGATTCCGGTACTACTGCCGCTATTGTTGGTACTATGAGTTTCGGAGCAGCTGTAGAATTATCTGTAGCTATGCCCCTTTCCTGGCTTCCTTTGGTTGCCGATTATACCAAAGAAGCTGAAAAACCAGTAGCAGCCACATTAGTAAGTAGCGTCACATATTTTCTAGGAAGCTGCTGGATGTATATTATTGGCCTGGCAGCCGCCCTTTTCGCCGGGACCTCAGATGTGGCTCAAGTTATGGTGACTGCTGGTCTTGGTTTAGCCGGAACATTGATTATCCTCTTAGCCACTGTGTCCACAACTTTCTTAGATGTCTACTCTGCCGGAGTTAGCTTAAACAATATTTCCAGCAAGATCAACATTAAATGGGCTGCAATTATAGTCTGTATAATAGGTACACTGATTGCTATGTTTACCCCCGTTGAGCAGTATGAAAACTTCCTCTATGCCATTGGCTCAGTTTTCGCCCCTATGGTAGCAATCTTGATTACAGACTTTTTCATCTTGAAAGAAAACCATGCCACAAAATCTTTGAATATTACTAATGTAATTCTTTGGATAGTCGGTTTCATCATTTACCGTAGATTCATGACCATCGACACGATTATAGGCAGCACAGTACCTGTAATGATTATTATTTCTCTTTTAGCCGTATTGGTTAAGAAGGTGATCAGAAAATGAATATAAAAGGCGTAATTTTTGATTTGGATGGAACTTTACTAGATTCTATGTCTGTTTGGCATAATCTCGGGGCAACCTATCTGAAGTCCCAAGGTTTGACCCCTTCAGATAATCTGTGGGACACTATCAAAGACAAAACCCTTGAGCAGGTGTCTGATTTTTTCCGATCTGAATACAAAATGGTTCATACTGTAGAACAAATAATGCAACAGATTACTGACGTATTGGTAGATCAATATTCGAATCATATACAGCCTAAGCCGTTTGTACCGGAATTCCTGCAATCCTTAACTCAAGCCGGTGTAAAATTATGTGTTGCCACTGTTACTGAGCGTTATTTGGTTGAGGCAGCTCTAAAACGCCTCCAGTTAGACCAATATTTTTCCTTTATCACAACCTGTGGAGAAGTGGGCTGTGGTAAAGACCAAGGAGTTATCTACCAACAGGCCCTACAGCGCTTAGGTACACCCCAAGAGAAAACCATAGTCTTTGAAGATGCATTATACGCAATTAAGACTGCTAAAAGGGAAAGCTTTAAAGTCATCGCAGTTTATGATCCCACAGCCCAGGATGATTTGGAGGAAATTATAAAAACTGCTGACAGATTAATCTATTCCTACGATGAATTGGAGGTAAGTGAACTATGAAAAAGGTTTTGACTATTGCCGGCTCTGATTGCAGTGGCGGAGCAGGTATTCAAGCTGATATTAAGACTATCACTGCCCATAAGATGTATGCTATGAGTGCTATTACCGCCTTAACGGCTCAAAATACTACTGGTGTCTACGGTGTTCTGGAAGCTACTCCATACTTCGTGGGACAACAATTAGACAGCATTTTCACTGATATAGTTCCAGATGCCGTTAAGATCGGTATGCTTTCTAACGCGGGAATTATTGAAGTTGTGGCGGAGAAGCTCAGGGAATACGAGGCTAAGAATATCGTCTTAGATCCAGTGATGATTGCTACTAGTGGTGGAAAGCTAATTGACGACTCCGCCATTGAATCCCTGAAGACTAAGCTTATGCCTCTGGCAAATATAATCACCCCAAATATTCCGGAAGCAGAAAGCCTAAGCGGAATTACAATAGATACTCCAGAGCAGATGGTGGAAGCCGCCGAAATACTGTCTGAAAAAATTCCCGGCTACATTTTAATCAAGGGCGGCCATCTCAATAAGACTGCCGATGATCTGCTTTACAAGAATAAGGAGGCAGTCTGGTTTACTTCACCTAGAATTGAGAATCCTAATACCCATGGCACAGGATGCACCCTCTCCTCAGCTATAGCCTGCAACCTGGCTCAAGGCTACGAGGTAAAGGTGGCCGTTGAAAATGCCAAAGCTTATATTACAGGCGCCTTAAAAGCCCAATTAGATTTAGGCCAAGGCAGCGGTCCCCTAAACCATTGCTATAATCTTTAATTCATATAATTTAAACAAATATTTTGAGGGTCGAGTACCGTTGACAACCATAGTTAAACTGTCTTGACGAAGAGCCGTTAGAGATAGATTAGCCCGGCACAGGACGTGCCGGGCAGGGAGAACTGAGCCAGGACGGCGAATTTCGACCGCTAATCTATCTCTTACGGTTCAAGCCTAGACAGTTCTATGGGCGGATAGGTACACTACCCTCAATATATTTGTTCCTATTTACCGCTCACCTAAAGTCACAGTAATAGTTTGTTTCGTATGATTGCGTAAAATCTCTAGCTCCACTTTATCGCCAACCATGGCTTCACTAACCAATTTTGTTACATCATTGGCTCCGGTTATTTTCTGCTTGTTAAAGCTCAGGATAATGTCGCCCCGTCTTAGTCCGGCCTTTTCCGCCGGGCTCTTTTCTATAATCTGAACAATCTGGGCTCCTTCATCCTTATTCAT
>JAPXME010000065.1:1309-9635 GCA_033809185.1 Clostridiaceae bacterium | reverse complement strand
GTGTATGAATCCCAGAACAGGGGAGGTGTGTTACATGAGTAAGGAGACATTAAAGGAAAAGGCCGGAACATATAATCATGGACAACCACCCATGAGACGCTTTAAGCCCGGAACAATCAAGAGGTTATTCTCCTATATGAGTGAATATAAGTTACGCCTGATTCTCGTTGCAATTGCAATTCTTTTAAGCTCAGGGGCCTGGGTGTCTTCCTCTCTGTTCTATCGGGTTCTGATCGATGATTATATAGCTCCGCTTCTGGGGCAAACTAATCCTGTCTTCACGGAACTGTTGAAATTAATCGTGCTGATGGGCTTGATCTTTGCTGTTGGTGTTCTTTCCACCTGGTTTTATAACAGGACCTTGGTAGTAGTTGCCCAAGGGACGTTAAAAAAAGTTAGGGACAAAATGTTTGCTCACTTGCAGTCTCTGCCGATTAAGTATTTTGATACTCATATCCACGGAGATATAATGAGCCGCTTTACTAATGATACCGATACATTGCGACAGGCTATTACTCATAGCTTTCCCCAGATGTTATCTTCTCTGGTTTCTGTGGCGGCTGCTTTTGTGGCTATGCTTTATCTCAGCGTTGGCCTCAGTGTTTTTGTGGCTATTTTTGCTTTTGTTTTGCTGAAGATAATCAGGGTTATTGTCGGCAGAAGCGGGAATTATTTTATGAGACAACAGGATAGCCTGGGCAATCTTAACGGTTATATCGAGGAAATGATCAACGGTCAAAAGGTCATCAAAGTTTTTTGCCATGAGGAAAAAGTTAAAGAAGGATTTAATAAGAAGAATGAGGATTTGTGCCATACCGCAACTGAGGCCAACACCTACGTTAACGTCATCATGCCGATAGTAATGAATATGGGCTTTCTCCTTTATGTACTCGTAGCTGTAGTTGGAGGTGCAGCTGGTATAGCAGGGCTGCCTAATCTTAGCCTGGCCGGTGTCAACAAGCTGTCTATCGGCACGATAGTTTCCTTCTTGACCCTTTCCCGGGCCTTTATTAATCCCATCGGTCAGATTTCCATGCAGTTTAACATGGTGATCATGGCTCTAGCCGGGTCAGCAAGAATATTTGAACTGATGGATGAACTAAGCGAAGAATACGATGGTCAGGTTACATTAGTAAATGCCAAAATAGTAAACGATGAATTACAGGAATGTGAAGAACATACCGGGATTTGGGCCTGGAAAGAGCCCTGTAGTGATGGGACGGTAACTTATACCCGGCTCCAGGGGGATATTCGTTTCTATGATGTGGACTTTGGCTATGAGGAAGATAAGCCGGTACTGCACAACATCTCCCTTTATGCTAAACCCGGCCAAAAGGTTGCTTTTGTTGGGGCTACCGGTGCCGGAAAAACTACAATCACAAATCTTATTAATCGTTTCTATGATATTGCCGATGGAAAAATCCGCTATGACGGCATCAACATTAATAAAATCAAGAAAGCTGACCTTCGTAAGTCTCTGGGCATCGTCTTGCAGGATGTAAACCTTTTTACGGGTACGGTCATGGACAATATCCGCTACGGCAAATTGGATGCGACGGATGAAGAGTGTATAGAGGCTGCTAAATTAGTTAATGCAGATGGATTTATCCGTATGCTTCCCCAGGGATACTACACTATGCTAGAAGGAGATGGCAGCGGTCTTTCCCAGGGACAGCGGCAGCTTATTTCTATAGCAAGGGCAGCAGTAGCCGATCCACCAGTGATGATCCTTGACGAAGCTACTTCTTCCATTGACACGCGCACAGAAGAGATAATTCAAAAGGGAATGGATGCCTTAATGAAAGACAGGACTGTCTTTGTCATTGCCCATCGCTTGTCCACAGTTAAGAATGCTGATGTAATTATGGTACTGGAGGAAGGGCGCATCATTGAGCGCGGTAGTCATGAACAGCTCATTGCAGAACAAGGAAAATACTATCAGCTCTATACAGGAATGTTTGAACTTGAATGATGTGCCAAGATAAGCTTATCTTCTTGTCCTGCAAAGGATTGCGATAATAAAAAGAATTGATCGGCAAAAATCGGGCAAAAACGACGTAAAGCATGAAATTAGTCCTAATTTGACAGAATTATTACAAACTTTTAACAAACATAAAAATGTGATATAATCATGCACGGAATTCTGGGAAAGAGGATGGGTGAAAACAAATGGACATATTTGGCCTTTTAGAGTTAATTGGTGGCTTAGCACTGTTTCTCTTTGGAATGAGTCTGATGGGGACAGGCCTAGAAAGAAGTGCAGGCAATAAACTCAAGGGTCTATTAGAGCGATTAACCTCGAAAAAGCTGAATGGTTTTCTGATGGGTATGGGTGTAACTGCTATTATTCAAAGCTCATCAGCAACTACGGTCATGGTAGTTGGTTTTGTAAACTCCGGTATTATGACCTTGAAACAAGCCATACATGTTATTATGGGAGCAAATGTCGGAACAACTGTCACAGCTTGGATTTTGAGCTTGGCTGGAATTCAAGGAAGCAATTTCTTTATCAAAATGTTGAAACCATCTTCCTTCACTCCAATACTAGCCCTAATTGGCATCATCTTTTATATGTTCCAGAAAAACCAAAGAAAAAAGGATATTGGCTTAATCTTGCTGGGATTTGCTACCCTGATTTTTGGTATGGAGGCCATGACAGCGGCAGTTCAACCCCTAGGTGAAATTGAAGGCTTCCGTAATCTGCTGTTGCTCTTCTCCAATCCTATACTGGGAGTCTTAGTTGGGGCGATTTTAACAGGAATAATCCAGAGTTCATCTGCTTCAGTAGGTATCCTGCAGGCCTTATCTGCCACAGGTCGAGTTACTAATGGCACAGCAATACCTATTATCATGGGTCAGAACATCGGTACTTGTGTGACAGCATTAATATCCTCAGTTGGTACTAATAGAAATGCCCGCCGGGCAGCTTTAGTCCATTTATATTTTAATATTATCGGAACAGTTGTCTTCTTGACATTGTTTACAATACTAAATCGGATCTTTAGCTTTGCCTTTGTGAATCTGGCTGCCAACCATCTATCTATTGCCATTGCCCATTCGGCTTTCAATATCTCGTGTACAGCTGTGTTGTTGCCTTTTAGTGGGCTGTTAGAAAGATTAGCCTATAGGACTATAGCTGACGATGATCAACAAGATAAGGTATCTCTATTAGATTCCCGTTTATTCTCCACTCCAGCTATAGCTCTTAATCGTGGTAGAGTGGTGGCTACAGATATGGCCCAAACGGCAATGAACGCAGTAAAGCAAGCCATTCCTTTGCTTAATAATTACGATGAAAAAGAAGCTCAACTGGTTAATGAGGCTGAACAACAGACAGATATTTATGAGGACGCTCTTGGAACATATCTGGTTAAACTGTCTGGCCAGGATTTATCAGCTCGGGATTCACAAGAAGCTTCGAAATTACTCTTTCTAATCGGTGAGTTTGAGCGCATTGCCGATTATGCTAAGGAGATTGCAGCCTCTGCTCAGGAGATGAACGAGAAAAAACTTAGGTTCTCCAACGCGGCTACCAAGGAATTAAAGGTAATGGTAGCGGCTGTAGAGGAAGTAGTAGAAACAGCAATTAAGGCCTTTACTGAAAACGATCTTATTTTAGCAGCAAAGGTAGATCCCTTAGAAGAAGTAATAGATGAACTGAAGAGTACACTAAAAAAGAATCACATTGCCAGGCTGCAGTGTAACCAGTGTACTATCGAGCTGGGCTTTGTCTTCTCTGATTTACTAACGGCTTTAGAACGTATATCAGACCATTGCTCTAATATTGCCGGATGTGTAATAGAAATGTCTAATGATAGCTTGAATATGCATGATTATCTATATAAGGTAAAACAAGAACCCAATAGTGAATTCATGCAATTGTTTAAGGAGTATTCGCTAAAATATGCGATAGCGGAAGAGTAAAATAATAAGGTCAGAACAATAGAAACTTGAGAGGAAAGATAAAGTGTCCTCTCAAGTTTTTTTATGGTCTAATTGGGGAAAGATATAATATTGCTTCTTGCAATACTAATTAAGTTAACGATATAATCAGGATACCATAATTAGATATTGGAAAGGGGACATTGGCATGAGTAAACTTTATGATGGATTAAACGAGCAAATGAACTTTGAGTTAGAATCTGCTTATATTTATGCAACAATGGCGGCTTATCTAGAAGAAATGAATATGAAAGGTATGGCTCACTATATTAACGAACAGGTCAAAGAGGAAGTAGAACACGCTGAAAAAATTAAGGCATTTCTACAGGACACTGGCCATGGCATCAAGTATCGGCCTTTAGATCCTGGTGAAGGAAAATTCTCCTCGATCAAAGATGTTTTCCAGAAAGCCCTTGAACACGAAAAAGTAGTAACAGGCAGGATCCACGATTTAGTGGAGATGGCTAGAGAGGAGAAAGAACAAAGAGTGCTCAATCTTCTTACTTGGTTTGTGGACGAGCAGATTGAAGAGGAAGATACATTTGGCGTGCTAGTTGAACGTCTAGAGAGAATTAATGGTGATTGGAATGGTCTGTATCTCTTAGACAATGAGCTTGGGCAGAGATAATTCCGCTGGTGTAATAGAAGCTGATTAATTAATTGGCTTCTTATTTATAATTGCAGTTGGTAAATTTTATTATATCTATAGAAAAAATATATAATAGATAGAGGGAGGGGAATGGCTTGAATAAGTATGTATGTACTGTTTGCGGATATGTCTATGACGAAGCAAAGGGCATTCCGGAAGCAGGAATTGCACCGGGCACAAGTTGGGAAGAATTGCCGGACGATTGGCTTTGTCCTCTTTGTGGAGCAACGAAAGGCGAATTTAAGAAGGAGGGGAAAGCTGCTAAATCCGTAACTAAGAAACAGCTCTCCGCTATGGAAAACCCCTCGGATATGAAAGAATTGTCGCCCATAGAGATAAGTGCCCTTTGCACCAACTTGGCTAAAGGTTGTGAAAAACAGTATAAGCCGGAGGAAGCCGCGCTTTTTACTGAGCTCGCTGATTATTATCAGGCAATATCTGCCTCAGCTAAGGATCCGAGTTTTGATAAGTTGCTTGCTCTAATTGAAAAAGACCTTGAGGAAGGCTTTCCGGACGCTAATGCAGTGGCTATAGCAGTTCAGGACCGGGGAGCATTGAGAGCCCTGACCTGGAGTGAGAAGGTTACCCGCATATTAAAATCCCTTCTAGCCCGTTATAAAAATGAGGGTGATAAGATCTTAGAAAATACTGGCGTCTATGTATGTACCATATGTGGTTTTATTTACATAGGAGACAGTCTCCCAGAAATTTGCCCTGTTTGTAAGGTGCCAAATTGGAAATTTGAAAAAGTCAAAGGGGGTAATGGGAGTGTCTGAGAAATATGCAGTAAGAAATATTCGTTTATGTACCAAGGACTGCTTGTGCCTCTACGTCTGCCCAACAGGTGCATCTAATACAGAGAACAGCATCATTGATGTTACAAAGTGTATAGGTTGCGGAGATTGTGCTGATGCTTGCCCATCTGCTGCGATCTCTATGGTTCCGGTAGACTACCCACCCCAGCAGACCAAAACAGCAGAAGTCGTCAACGTCATGAAAAAACTTTTACGTAGCAAGTCGGAACAAGAAAGAATTGCCGCCGGAATTCCGGGTAGACTAGCTAAGGCCATCGAAAAATCCAATCGTATTATGTCCGAGGATATTTTACGTGAAGCAGGCTTTATGCTGCCGCAAAGTCAAAATGCAATAGATTTTCTCCAATCACTTTTGGAGCAACCGCAACAAGAGGATTTTCCTACTGAGAAAGTGAATAAATTAATAAATTTAATAAATAAAAATAAAGTCAAAGAACAGGAGGTTAGAAAAATGCCTAAGTATCGTTGTACAGTGTGTGGCTATGTCCACGAAGGAGAATTGCCAGAGGATTTCAAGTGTCCTAAATGCCGACAGCCAGCATCCGTCTTTACCTTAATCGATGATTTGAAAGAAGCAGATAATAAGTATGCCGGAACTAAGACGGAAAAGAACCTGATGGAGGCCTTCTCAGGTGAAAGTCAGGCTAGAAATAAATATACCTACTTTGCGGAGATTGCTCAAAGGGAAGGTTTTGAACAGTTAGCTGAAATCTTTTTAAAAACAGCAAGAAATGAGCAGGAACATGCTCGTCTTTGGTATGAAGAACTGGGAGGCTTAGGGGATACAGCAGAGAATCTCTTGAGTGCAGCCGAGGGTGAGAACTATGAATGGACTGATATGTATGCCCGCTTCGCCAAGGACGCTGAGGAAGAAGGTTTCCCTGAATTAGCGGCTAAATTCCGTAAAGTAGCTGATATCGAAAAAGCTCACGAAGAGCGGTATCGTAAATTATTAAGTAATGTAGAGATGCAACAAGTATTCGAAAAAGGCGAAGAAACTATGTGGGAGTGTCGTGTCTGTGGACATCTTGTGATAGGTAAGAAGGCTCCGATGGTGTGCCCTGTATGCAAATATTCCCAATCCTTCTTTGAAGTACGGAAAGAAAATTACTAGTTCTGTTATTGATGGTTCCATAGCCTTAGTGAGAAACGGATAAAACGGTTAACGCCCCAAATGTTAGATCTTGTGTCTAACACTTGGGGCGTTTTCAAGCTTATAGACTGTGTTACTTTTATTCCTGCAAAAGGGTAATTGAATCTCGGTCGAATTCAATAAGTCCATCTTTCCTCATTTTCGCTAACTCTCGCGATAAAGAAGTCCGCTGAACTCCGATTTTTTCGGCCAGGGCTTTTTTTGTTATTTTCAGCTCAATGCGATTAGAATTTTGTTTTTTACTTTCACGATTAAGATAATGCATGATTTTTTCCCGGATTGATTTATTGACATAATGTTTAATTTTATCTCCCAAAATAAAGGCATGGTCAGAAATATACTCCAAGAAGATTTGCAGAAAAAGAGGGTTAGTGCAGAATAATTCAAAGAGAGTTTCTTTAACAATTTCCAATATTTTTGTAGGAGATTGAGCTGATACGGTCATAGGATAATAAGGATTTTTTGAAAACAACAGATTGCCACCTAGAATATCATCACTGTAAAATTCAGATATTGTTAATAAGTTCCCGTCTTTATCAATACTATCTACTACGACTATACCAGTGAGAATGATTTCTAACTTATTGCAGACTTCTCCATCGAAATGGATGACGCTGTTTTTCTTGTATGAAACAATTTTAAAGCTCCCATTTTTCAAGTTAGTTAGAATAATTTCATCTGATAAAGGTTTAAGTAAAGTTATTCTCCGCAATGAAGTGATTTTCTGTTCCATCTAGCTTCTCCTTATTAGTTACCTTGGTAACACCTTTTATTTTATTATAACGATATAATATAGAAAATCCAAAGACAAGGAAGATGGTAGATGAAGTTGATAGTTTCTCTAATACGCATAATCTTTTTAGTTTTGTTTGCATTCCTAATAACTAGAGGGAAAATGATGCTATGGCTTGCCCTGTTTGGAGTAAGCTTAGTAGCAGCCTTATTTTTCGGCAGAATATATTGCGGGTATGTCTGTCCAATGAATACAGTGATGATTCCGTCTGAATGGCTTTCTAAAAAGCTCAACTGGCAGACGCATAAGTACCCTAAATTGCTCCAGTCAGGGAAATTCCCCTGGGTTGCTTTAATATTAAGTATTGCTGTTATGCTGTTTGCAAAAAGAGTCCTACACAGAAATATTCCTGTATTACTGATTTGGTTGGCTGTCTCAATACTTATCACTCTAAGATATAAGCCAGCTGTATTTCATAATCTGCTTTGCCCTTTTGGAGCTTTGCAAAAAGTATTTGGGAGATTTGCAATATTCTCGAAAAATGTGGATCAGGAAAGCTGTATTGGCTGCAAGCTATGTGAAAAGGTATGCCCCTCTAATTCCATTGCTGTTAAGAAAGCAGATAAAAAAGCTACAATCGAAACTAGCTTATGTTTGCAATGTACTAATTGTCAGGAAGTATGTCCGAAGGATTCCGTCCACTACGCAAAAGTGCCCTCTAGCTAATGCTAAATTGGAAAACGGTCTGCTTACCATTAACCTGCCTAAGAAGAAGGAAAAATTTATTAAAGGAAGACAAATTGATATAAATTAAGCGCCAAGTGAGGGAGCCTTTGACAGGAGCGTTAAGGTGACCCCCAAAAGTTAGAACTAAAAATCTAACGATTGGGGGTCAGTACTTTAAAGATGCTCTTTTTTTATTTATAATAATATCGTAATACTATAATAATTTGCTCTATTCATTGATTAATTGTACTACTATTATGGAGGTTAGGAATGAAATACTGCATTATTGCGGGAAGTCCGCGGAAAAA
>JAPXME010000065.1:0-1299 GCA_033809185.1 Clostridiaceae bacterium | reverse complement strand
CGGAAACACAGCACAATTATTAAAACCATTTATGGAAGAGCTTGAACTGCAGCAACAAAAATATGATTTTATTTGGCTTTATGATCAGCAGATAGAACCTTGTATTGCTTGTCGAATCTGTCAAAATGATTGGACGGATTTTGGCTGTCATTATAAGGACGATATGCAAGAGATCTTTGATAAGGTCTATGATTGTGATGTAATAGTCTTGGCTACCCCTATCTATTCTTGGTACTGCACACCACCTATGAAGTCGATGCTAGATCGATTAGTGTATGGCATGAACAAATATTATGGCGATAAAAAAGGTCCCGCCCTTTGGCGAGGCAAAAAGTTAGCTCTTATAGTAACATGTGGTTATAGTCCGGAAAAAGGTGCTGACGTATTTGAGGAAGGTATGAAGCGTTATTGTAAGCATTCTCAATTAGAATACCGCGGTATGCTTGTAGAAAGAGATAGTGGCTACAATTCCGTCTTTATCTCTGACGAAAAAATAGAAAATGCCAGAGCTTTTGCGCGACAATTAGTAGATAGTTTATAGCAGCTCGAATTGGTTTTTGTGAAATTTTATAACTCCATCTTTTTGCAGCTTAGAAAGCTCCGTAGACATGGCGCTGCGATCAACGATAAGATAATCTGCAAGCTCCTGCCGATTATAAGGGATCTGAAAGCGGCTACTTCCGGCCTTTTTAGCTTCTCCTGAGAGGTAGGCCAGGAGCTTTTCCCGGGTAGTGCGCTCGGAAGTTATTTTAATTTTTTGTGTTAAGGCAACATTTTTTAAGGCCACGATTTTCAGCATATTCTGAATGAGCCTGTTATGAAAGTCGCAGGCCCTAGTGCAAGGCAGAGCAAGCTTGCGGTAATCGATAAGCATTAGTTCACTATCAGTAGTTGTGATTACACTGACGGGAAGCTTTTCTATCTCTGCATAGGCGAAAGCCTCCGCAAAAAGATGTCCTGGACCTACCTTAGTCAAGATACTTCTGTTACCGTAATAGTCGTCTTGTACAATCTGAATCTCCCCTGATAAAACGATGCCGAACTGTTTGATGCGTTCACCGCTCATAAAAACAGTTTGGCCTTTTTCATAATGAACAGTTTTTGCGTCCAGACAAGCCAGAAGGGGCAGCAATTCTTCTTCGGCTATATCAGCAAACAAGTTGATGGATTGAAGAATTGTAAAATATTTTTTCATAAAAAGTTCCTTTCGTTGGAATTACAACAGAGTTATTAGCTTAAGAATAGTAGAATGAAGACAAGAAGTCAAGGACATCAAGAAATTAAAGATAACAATTGTAG
>JAPXME010000064.1:0-9688 GCA_033809185.1 Clostridiaceae bacterium | reverse complement strand
TCTTCAGTTCAGATTTTGTCAATGTGATTTTCTCCTGTTCCATAGTGACATTATCTCAGAACAGTTACGAGGTGACATTATCACAGAACGATAATATTAGAGATAATTGACACTTGACCTTTTGCAAATAATTTGTTAAGATATAATTCGTCACGTTGAACGGGGCATAGCGCAGTTTGGCTAGCGCACCTGCTTTGGGAGCAGGGGGTCGGGGGTTCAAATCCCTCTGCCCCGACCACTAAATATCTTTAAACGTGAAACCAATGACATGGCCCGGTGGTCAAGCGGTTAAGACACGGCCCTTTCACGGCTGTAACACGGGTTCGAGTCCCGTCCGGGTCACCATTTCCTTAATGTTACTAGTTTATCTAAAGAGATTTAGGTAATTTAGATTTTGTTAAAAAGCGGAGCTGTGGTGTAGGGGTTTAACATGCCTGCCTGTCACGCAGGAGATCGCGAGTTCGAATCTCGTCAGCTCCGCCATTATAAATTCATTAAGTTTAATTTGCCGACGTAGCTCAATTGGCAGAGCAGCTGACTTGTAATCAGCAGGTTGCGGGTTCGAGTCCCATCGTCGGCTCCATTACATGGAGGGATACCCGAGTTGGCCAAAGGGGGCAGACTGTAAATCTGCTGGCATTGCCTTCGAAGGTTCGAATCCTTCTCCCTCCACCATATAGGGGTGTCGCCAAGCGGTAAGGCAACGGACTCTGACTCCGTCATTCGTAGGTTCGAATCCTGCCACCCCTGCCATTTAAAGAAGTAAAAGATAATTGGAATATTATTAACACGCGGTCGTGGCGGAATTGGCAGACGCGCTAGATTCAGGTTCTAGTGCTCGCAAGGGCATGGAGGTTCAAGTCCTCTCGACCGCACCATATATAGAAAAGCAAAGCCTCGGCGATTTGCCGAAGCTTTTTTTTTGTGATATACTTTCTGTGTAAATAATATTCGCTACTATTTCTTATCCTCCAAGTCGAGGACTAATCCGTAGCGGGGGATAGCAGTGATACAAGACCCGTATGGAGTGCCCAGGTTTTTGCGGAGCCGGTAGACTAGGGAGCCGATTTCGTCATGTCCTACATCCGGAATGCCTGCTTCATCAGTTAGACGTTCAGGCCAGAGAGCTTTCTTGATTTCATCATAACTAACGGCTTCATTTTTATGTTTATATAGCAGTAATAATAGATCTAAAGGTTTGCCAGATATGGTTAGAGGCTCACCGTTAACATAGGCTTGACGTTTTGCTAAGTCTACCGCTAAGGAGTGTTCTTCTTGGATGAACACTTTAGGCAGGGAGAGCATAGTTGCTTCGTTATCTGAATCGATTACGAAGGAGAGAGAAACCAAGCCATTGGCTAAGACTATTTTATCGCCATCTTGTAGCAAACATGGCTCAGCGGGAACAAGGGATTTATTGTTTAACATGGTTCCATGAGTACTGTCTGAATCACTTAAATAATAACGGTTCTTTTTAGGAATGATTTTGGCGTGCCTACGGGAGATATAAGGGCTAGTAAATGATATGTCCGGTGTAAAATTAGAAGAGCTTCGTCCCAGTACCACTGGTTTTGAGCTTAAAGGTATTTTTTCACCTTTGCGATATGGTTCGCCTTCGTTGACGATTAAACAATACTGGCTAAGCATAACTGCCTCCTGAAATACTATATATTTTCTAAATTGATATTTTTGATAAAACGATCATCCTAGCTATATTTTAGCTGTAAAAGCGAAAATATTAAAGAGGTGACAGAATTTTCAAGGATTTATCATTGAATTATCATAATTTAGGGGTAGGAAAATTCAACAGGATCAAGGATAATTAGAGTGGGGATATGTAGTTTAATAAATATAGATAGGTGTGTGTTATGGACAGTCAAAACGAAAATAAGCAAAGACAAAAGAAAAAACGTAGACCTAGAAAAAGAGGTAAGCTGTTAAAAACGCTATTTATCTTATTTATTACTTTGGTCATTTTAGGCGTATTTGCCGGTGTGGGTTTTTCTATAGGTGTTATCCAGGCTATGCCTAATCTTGACGGCTCAGGACTAGATCATTATGCCATTACTACCGAGATATATGACAAAAATGATCAGTTTGCTGAGAAGTTGCATGGGGCTGAAAATCGGATACCTGTAAGTATAGATGAAATGTCTCCCCATTTGATCAATGCTGTATTGGCTATTGAGGATCAGCGCTTCTATCAGCACCATGGAATTGATCCTATCCGGATTGCAGGTGCAATGTGGGCTAATCTGAAGAGTGGTCGAATTGTTCAGGGTGGTAGTACTATCACTCAGCAGTTGGTGGGCTTAACCAAACTGGATCGTACGGAAAAGACCTTAGAACGTAAAATCCAGGAAGCTGTACTAGCTATTAAAGTAGATCGGGAATATGAAAAGGATCAGATCCTGGAATTTTATTTAAACAGGTCTTATTTTGGTTCTTCTGCTTATGGGGCAGAAGCAGCGGCCCAGACTTTCTTTGGTAAGAGTGCCAGTGAGCTTAATATTCAGGAAGCTGCTCTTTTGGCCGGAATGATTCAGAACCCATATAAGCATTCACCCATTCGTGATATTGATGCAGCTAAAACTAGAAGAAATATAGTTTTAAATGCTATGGTTGATTTCGGCAAGCTTACAGCGGAACAAGCAGCTGAATTGAAGGAGACCCCTATAGAGCTTTCCTATAAAAATATTGAAAAAGCCAGTTATAATTATCGTTCTTTTGTGGATCATGTAGTTGATGAGACTATAAAAATACTGGAATTGTCAGATGAAGAAAGCAGTCAGCTTTTTACCCGAGGATATAAGATTTATACAACCTTAGATCCTAAGGTACAAAAGAAAATGGAAGAGATATATGCTGATGATAGTAAATTCCCCAAAGGTAATAGAAATGAATTGATTCAATCAGCAATTGTGGTAATGGATCATCGGACGGGTGAAATCATCGGCATGGTTGGTGGCCGTAATCAAGAGGGTAAAAGAGTCTTCAACCGCGCTACTCAGGCAATTCGTCAGCCTGGCTCGGCCTTTAAACCTATTACTGTCTTCGGACCTGCTTTGGAACTAGGTTATTCCCCTGCCACTGTGCTGGACGATTTCCCCAGGGCATATGAAACTCCTGGAGGAATATGGGCACCCAAGAATTATGACGGTAAATATCGGGGCTTAGTCTCAATGCGTACTGCGGCCCAGTATTCTATAAATGTCTGGTCTGTAAGGATGCTTAACGAGATCGGAGTAGATGCAGGTTATCGTTTTGCAGAGAGAGCAGGGATCTCTACTTTGGTTCCTAATGGGCCGGCCAATGATAAAGGTTTATCTATAGCCCTAGGAGGCTTAACCAAAGGTGTTACACCTTTAGAAATCACTGCAGCTTACGGTGCCTTTGCCAACAAGGGTGTTTATATTGAACCTTATGTTATTAGAAGAATTGAGGATCAAGATGGCAAGGTAATTTGGGAAAACAAGGTCCAAAAAAGACAAGTAATGAGTGAAGAGACAGCTTACCTGGTTACAAGTATGTTGGAAACTGCTGTCGAGGCGGGAACCGGTACCAGAGCCAAGTTACCGGACAGAGCAGCAGCAGGGAAAACTGGTACTACCTCTGATGATAAGGATATCTGGTTTATCGGCTATACCCCTGAACTTGTAGCAGGGGTCTGGATGGGCTATGATGAACCGCGGAAGATGGCTAATATTATCGGCGGCGGTACTTGGTGTGCCCCTATCTGGAAGGAAGTAATGATTGCGGCCCATGAAGGGATTTCGGGTAGCCAATTTACTCGTCCGAATACAATTGTCGAGCTTGCTGTTGACAGCAAATCAGGCTTATTACCTTCTACAATGACCCCTGATGAATATATTAAGGTAGAACTATTCCATGAGGATAATGTTCCTCTAGCCGAATCAGGAATATGGGCTAGGAATAGGATCTGCATGGATTCAGGACAACTGGCTACCTTTGGCTGTAGATTTACGGAAACAAGATCATTATTTATAAGGCCGGAACCCTGGTCTGTCGAAGGATTACCTGAGAATTTCCAGAACGTTGTTCCCCTTGATGCTGATCAGGAAATGCCTCGAGAATATTGTTCACTCCACGGATTCCCGGGGATCTTTGACCCTTTTAATCCGGAGAACCCCAATAATCCTGATAATGACAACGAAAACCCTAACAAACCTAATAATTCATTTAACCCGGGTAATAATGGGCAGAATAATAATTGGGATACTAATAGGGATAATAACAAGGATAAGAACAGGGGCAATAACCAGGGGAATAACCGGGGAAATAGGAATGACAGGGAGCGTAACTCAAGATTTTATATAAGGGATTAGATTTTAGATTATCAAAAGACTCCCTATCGAATTGCGATAGGGAGTAAGTTTTTCTTTTTTAGTATTATGTTTTAACTTTTTAATAGATAGAGCCCGGTACTGATTAAGAGGAAGGCAATAATACTTTTCGGAAGGGAAGCCTTGTTACTTAAAATTAGGATAGAAAAAACAAGGATAGCCAAGTTATAAATCATACCTTGGCTTGCTACCATAAGGGGAAGGTTATTAGTTATCTTATGGCCTGTATTGATTCCTAACCCTAAAAATGTATTGGCTAAATAAAGCAGCGGTAGAACCTTCAAATTATACTTTGCTATTGAGATTAAGTTAGGGTCTATAGTTTTAGTTTGCCATGTTACTACGAAGGCTAATAAGATTGAAGCAGATGTTAGATAGAAAAAAGCAGTAAACATTGGAATCCTCCTCAAGCCATATTCTCATTGTTCATTATAAACTAAGGGATTGTAAAAAGTAAAATTATCTTCCTGCTTAAGCCTGTAAGTTTGTATTACTAGCAGGATTAAGGATTAAATAAGGAGAACCTATAATAATGAGACTATAATTCTTACTGGATAGATTTATACTGCTTGGACTTTAATTATATGAGATTGGAGTTTTAGTTGATGAGAGATAACAAAGAGCGGTGTCTGGCCGTATTAATCGACGCAGAAAATGTACCGGCTAAAAAGATTAAAGAAATAATGGTAGAGATTGCCACCTATGGGACGCCCACAGTGAAAAGAATCTACGGGGATTGGACTGACAGTTCGGTTAAGGGTTGGAAGCAGGTTCTCTTGGAGAACGCCATTACCCCAGTGCAACAATATAGTTATACTACCGGTAAAAATTCCAGTGACTCGGCAATGATTATTGATGCGATGGATATACTTTATACAGAAAAAGTCCAAGGCTTTGTTATTGTTTCCAGTGACAGTGATTTTACACGACTGGCTACCAGACTGCGGGAATCAGGGGTGGTAGTCTATGGGATAGGAGAGCGTAAGACTCCTAGCGCTTTCAGAGCAGCTTGTGATAAATTTACTTATATTGAGGTCTTATCTAATAATAACAACAATAATCATGAACAGGTCAAAAATAATACTCATAAGGAAGCCGACAGAGTATACAAGCCTCAGGAAATCCCTGATGAGATTGTTAAGCTTATTGCCAATTCTATCTCTGCAGTAGAGGGGGATGACGGCTGGGCTTTCTTAGCCGAAGTGGGCAATCTGATGAGTAAAAAGCAGCCAGATTTTGATCCCCGAAACTATGGCTTTTATAAATTAACACCTTTAGTAAAATCTATTACCCAATTTGAGATTGAGGAAAGGGAAACCGGCCGCTCCACTATCAAACACATCTATGTTAGGAATAGAAAATAAATAACCGCTAAATTAATAGCGGTCAATAAAGGAAGGGTAAGAACCCTTCCTTTTAGTGTTTAACTGTGATTAACCTGAAGTTATCTTACGTAGTTTTCAATCGGCATATATGTTGCCCAATAAGTAGGATTAGTGGTATGGTATTTGCCATATACCCAAGTCAGGTTCTTGTAGCTGACTGTGTTGGCTATACCGAGGGAATCAAGGGAACCAAGATACTGTTGTAGCGTACCTACACCGGCTGGGACATTAACGCCGCAACCAAAGGTGATGAATCGTACTCCTTGATACATACTGCGACGGCCTTCATTATTTAATTTGAAGAGAGCATTAGCTATATCCATATTGCCTTTACTATGGCCGATTAACTTCTGTGGTCTGGCTCCGCCTACATATAGAGCGGCTAATTTTGCAGAAGCAGGTTCAGTGTAGTATTTCCCGGCGATGTTAGAACTTCTGCCGATAAAGTAACCTTGAGGTCCTTCAGTAAAAATACTACCGTCACCATAACCAGTAACGATACCAGCTACGGGAACGCCGGTTGCTTTAGCTACATGTTTTGCAAAAGCGGCAGTACCTTGGGAACTGCTACCAACCCCGGCCATTACTATGGTTCTAACTTGGTTGGATTTAACAAGATTTTCTGCTGCACTGCCTTTGACAACGGTGGTGCTATTAGGATAAACAACAATTACTGTTCCCTTAGATAATAGGTAAGTCGCGGATTTTTCTGAGCTACTTAAGGCTCCCATGTTGTAATAGGTATAATCCGCGGAACCCGCATCAGCTACTGTTGGTAATACAACAAGTCCGATCATAATCACCAACAACATAATAATGCGGAATTTCCTTCGTTGCATAATAATCACTCCTTTAATAAAATATGGTTTACCTGTCGGCCTATTTCGACAATATTTTACAAAAACCCTGCTAACTTCCACATAATAAATTCATAAAATAGTCTGAAAATTTAAAGGCTAATATTACAACCTCAGGCAAGATATTTTTATTCATATATCAGAAAAATATTCTTAAAATTAGTGCTAATTTTAGAAAAAGCTCATATATGAGGAAAGCTTTGATCTTAGCACTAGATGAATATTTTGGAATTGTGATTATTCTTAGCACTACTAGGGTGGAATAATAATACCAATAATAGTAATTAACTTAGAAGGGAAAGGCTGAGTTTAGCTAGAATCTAATTTTTATGGTGATAATATTTTAAGATGATTGGAGTAGAGGTATGAAGACGACAAAATTATATAATGTGATCTTTCCTATTTGGTTGTTACTGTTTTTCCCACCGGTGATTCTGATCAGTCTTGTAGGGAACTATTTGATCGACTCTTTAGTGTTAGTCATTTGCTATTATTTATTTAAATTAAATTTGGTTCAAGATAGTCTGAAATCCTTCTATAAGGAAAGTATCATCAAAGTGTGGTTATTCGGCTTTTTGGCTGATCTAATTGGAGCTGTAATTCTGTTTATCACTGGAATTACTGGTGATATGTTAAGGTTGCCTTATGAAATTACTTCGGCTATCTGTTATGATCCTTATTCTCATCCTGTAGCAGTTCTGATTATTATCTTAGCTACATTGGTGGCAGGCTTTTTTATCTTCTTTTTCAATTACAATATTACATTCAGGAAATTAATCAAAGATAATGCTTTAAGGTTAAAGGTATCTCTTACCTTGGCTATTATTACGATGCCCTGGACTTTCTTTTTGCCGACAAAATGGTTTTATCATGGATTCTAGATTTTAAAGGTGGGTCTTAATGAACACAATACGAATTAACAATACTACAATTGAAATATTTCAAGGTGATATAACCAAAATAGAGGTTGATGCTATTGTTAATGCTGCTAACAGCAGCTTGCTAGGAGGCGGCGGTGTAGATGGTGCTATTCACCGGGCCGGAGGCAAGGCTATTCTGGAAGAATGTCGGAAGATTAACCGGGAAAAAGGCGGTTGTCCTACAGGGGAAGCTGTAATAACTACGGCAGGGAATCTGCCGGCTCAATATGTTATCCATACGGTAGGACCTGTGTGGCATGGTGGACTGCAGAAGGAAGAGGAAAAATTAAGGTACTGTTATCGCAATTCTCTGCTACTAGCTGACGAGTATAAGGTTAAGAGTATAGCCTTTCCTAATATTAGTACCGGGGTCTATCGTTATCCGAAGGAGCAGGCAGCCGAGGTGGCCATAGACGAAGTAGTTCAATACCTTAACACTAATACTTCTGTAGAAAGGCTCATTTTTGTTTGCTTTGATCAAGAAAATTTCCAGTTGTACAGTGAGAAAATAAAGAAATATGTATAGCTAACTGCTCCTACATTTTATACTTCTACATAAAATGTAGGAGCTTATTGTGAATACCACAAGGTTCCCGGGACCCATCAGCAATCTTTGATTGCGTTGACGGGTGGGGTTCTTATTTTTTAGGGAGAAGTTACAAGGTTAATGACAGTGGGTTGAAGCTTTAAGACTGTTGAGCTGGCATTTTAAGGATCTAAATATCATTTGCCAACAGAACATGTGTTCGGTATAATAGTGCTTGCGGAGGTGTAGTTCACCATGAAAGGCAGGCAGGTTGTTTTTCATATAGATGCCAATTCGGCTTACTTGTCTTGGGAGGCTGTTTATCGTTTACAGCATGGGGCCAAGGTTGATCTGCGGAAGATTCCAGCAGTGGTAGGAGGAAATGAAGAGAATAGACATGGTATAGTTCTGGCTAAGTCTATTCCGGCCAAAGCTTACAATATCAAGACAGGGGAAACCTTATATTCCGCTAGACAAAAATGTCCTAGCTTGGTTGTCGTTCCCCCTAACTATGGCTTATATATGAAATGCAGTAATGCTATGTATGAAATCCTACAGGAGTATTCCCCTTATGTTCAGCGTTTTTCTGTTGATGAATGCTTTCTCCTCTATCCAGAGGAATGTCTGACTGAAAAATATGGAGAAGCTGAAGCTGCAGCTTATCATCTTAAAGAGCGAATCAAAAATGAATTAGGCTTTACAGTGAATATAGGGGTGTCAACTAATAAGCTGTTAGCCAAAATGGCCGGGGAACTAAAAAAACCGGACCTGGTACATACCATCTGGCCGGAGGAGATTAAAACTAAGCTATGGCCTTTGCCGGTAGAGGAGCTTTTTATGGTGGGCCGGGCTACAAAGCCGAAACTGCATTTAATGGGAATAAGAACTATCGGTGATTTGGCTCAGAGTGATCCTAAATATTTGGAGCAAGGTCTGAAAAGTCATGGACTTTTGATTTGGCGTTATGCCAATGGGATAGATGACTCACAATTTGGCGGTCAGAGGCCATTTATCAAAGGGATAGGCAACTCTACTACAACGGCTTTTAATGTGGAGGATCAGGCTACAGCTTACTGTTTTTTATTGTCCCTTACAGAGATGGTCGCTTATCGCTTACGCCAGGCGAGAGCCTGCTGTAGGTTGGTGGCAATTAGTCTGAAGGATAATTCTTTTAATTACTGCTCTCATCAAAGAAAATTTACTACGGCTACAGATTCTACTCAGGTTATCTATAAGGCGGCTTGCCGACTTTTTGATGAGCTATGGCAGAAACGACAAAAACCATTACGGCAACTGGGGGTAAGAGTATCGGAGCTCACTTGGGACAGTCATTTGCAGCTATCCCTTTTTAATTATCAGGATGTTGAAAAGCAGCAGGCTCTGGATGTAGCTATTGACAACATTCGCCGCAAATATGGCCCGGAATCTATTATCCGCAGTGTTTTTCTTCACTCCGGAATTGCTCCCTTAAGTGGTGGGGTGGGAGAGAAAGAATATCAGATGATGACTAGCATTTTGTGAGGTGCTTTTCTAATGAAGATTATTAACCAACCTATCGAAGTGATAGCCTGGTTTATGGATACAGGGGTGGTCTGCCCATTAAAGTTCCGATTGACGACTAGGGAGGGTCTACAGG
>JAPXME010000063.1:0-9780 GCA_033809185.1 Clostridiaceae bacterium | reverse complement strand
GGATAAGTTTCCTGTTCCTTTGAGAATCCCTAAAGGAGTAGCTCCAGTTATGGTGTCGAATGGAACTATCCAAGTTGTCAAAGCTGCTGGAAAAGAGGCTACTAGAACAGCCCGACCGATTAAAGCCGGATTGAATATGTTACCACCCAGACCACCAAAGAATTGTTTCCCAATGACAATGGCTACAGCACTACCTAAAATAACCATCCCCAAAGGCAAGCCTGGCGGCAGTGTAAGAGCCAATAATAGTCCGGTGACAGCCGCACTATAATCAGAGATGGTCACCTCTTTTTTCATAAGCTTTTGACAAATATATTCTGCTACTATAGCAGTAACCACACTTACAATTATTACGCTCAAGGCCTGTAGACGGAAGTAATATAAGGACGCCAGTACAGCCGGAATAAGAGCAATAATCACATCTCTCATAGCAGTTGAGATACTATTGTTACTGTGGATATGGGGAGATGAATCTACATAAAGCAATGAATCTGTTTTCTCCAATTCTTCCGCCCTCCTTAGTTAGTTGCTGCTGTTTTTGACGCTTTAATTTCTCTTTTACCATGACAAATATATTGAACCAGCGGTATGTGAGCTGGACATACATAAGCACATGAGCCACATTCAATACAGTGCAGGGCCTTATTTTCCTCCATTTCAGCCCAGTTCTTCTGCTTAGCCAAAGTAACTAAATCCGTCGGCATCAACTTAAGAGGACAAGCATCTACACATTTGGCGCAACGCACACAATTTCGTTCTTTTTCTTGTTTAGTCTCCTTCTGTTTCAGAACCAAGATACCGGAAGTTCCTTTAACAATCGGCATATTTGCTGTAAATAATGCTTTACCCATCATAGGACCACCAGCGATAATTTTGGCAATCTCACCTGTAAAACCACCACAATAAGCAATAAGATCACTAATCAAAGTACCTACCGGTACCAGATAATTACCTGGTTTTTTGACACCGTCACCGCTGACAGTAACTACCCTAGATACTAAAGGAATACCTTTCTCTACAGCCTGACAGACAGCTACTGCCGTCCCCACATTGTTCATAACAACTCCTAAATCCACAGGCAGCTTACCAAAGGGGAGTTCTTGACCAGTGCAGGCTTTAATTAAATGTTTTTCTGAGCCTTGGGGGTATTTGGTCTTACATAATACCACCGAAATTTGTGGATTATCCTTAGCTGCCTCCGACAATATTTGATAGGCATCTAACTTATTATCTTCCACAGCGATAATACCCTGATTACAATCTACCATTTTCATAATGTACTTTAGGCCTTTGATTATTGATTCTGCATCTTCAAGCATTAAGCGATAATCAGCCGTCAGATATGGTTCACATTCAGCTCCGTTGATGATAACAGTATTAACCTTCTTGCCTTCAGGAATATCGTACTTGACATGAGTAGGAAAAGCAGCTCCGCCCAAACCTACGATACCTGCTTCCCGGACTATTTCTCTGAGCTGTTTTGCCGTCAAATTACCTGGCTGTGACTGAGCTTTAACAGAGTGGTGCCACTCATCTTTACCGTCATTTTGGATCACAATACAAGGCACAAAACCACCTGTAGGAGTAGCCATCTCCTCAATAGCTATTACTTCACCGCTGACAGAAGCATGAACTCCTGCCGTAATAAAGCCTTGTCCCTCAGCAATTTTCTGACCTTTTTGCACCACATCGCCAACCTGTATCAGAGGCGAACAGATTGAACCTGTATGTTGTGCCAAAGGAAGATAGATTTTCTCAAACTTAAGCAAACTAGTAATTTTCTCTTTTTGGGTTAATTCCTTATAACCCGGTGGATGAACACCACCTCGGAATGTAAGCTTTAGCACACACTTTCCCCTCCTTGTTCTGATGAATAGCTGAAACTTCACAAGTATTAATAGTACTAGTTCTTATGCATTTAATTATGTATATTTATTGGAAATATTTCGACAAATACGATTATTTTTATATATAAATATATCTAAAATTGTCAACATTGCAATTATATCATTATTTTTATACTATTAATAGAGTATTAACAGAGGATTTTAACAATACAAGGGAAATTGTAATGTTTGCCTTTTAGTTGATTTGTTTAGATTACACAATAAAAAGCATCTCAATTGTTTGATAACATGTCTAACAATTGAGATGCTGATTGTAATACAGTTTTATATTATTCTTCTGCTTCCTCTGTAGCTTCTTCCTCAGTAACCTCAGCTTCTGCAGCTTCTACTTCTGTATCCTCAACTTTGTCCTCGGCAGCTTCAGCTGCTTCCTTAATAGCCTCCCCGATAGTAATACTTCCTTCTAGCTCAGGTTGCTGGTCAAGGAACTCTTGAACCTCCGCTTCTTCCTTATCAGTTTCTAACTCTTTTAAGCTAAGCCCGATACGTTGCCTTTCCGGGTCAATTTCTAGAATTTTGGCTTTAACTACGTCACCTACACTAAGAACATCTTCCACCTTGTTAACCCTTTTAGTGGATAATTGAGATATATGAGCTAAACCATCAACTCCAGGTTCAATCTCTATGAAGGCTCCAAAAGGTACTATTCTAACGACTTTACCTTCACACACTGAACCGACTTGGTATTTTTCTTCCGCAATTTGCCAGGGACTCTTGAGCAGTTTTTTCAGAGATAAAGAAATTCTTTCGTTCTCCTGATCTGCTTTGAGCACATATACTTCCACCTCGTCCCCGATATTAACTACATCCGAAGGTTTTTTTACATGAGTCCAGCTCATTTCTGAGATATGTAACAGACCGTCTACTCCACCGATATCAACAAAAGCACCGAAATCTACCAGACGTTTAACAACGCCACGGCGGACCTGTCCTTCGGCTAACTCAGCCCAAAGTGCCTTCTTCTGTTCTTGATATTCAGCTTCCAGAACTTCACGCTGGGATAAGACAGCTTTTTTCTTCTCTCTATTTAATTCAATGACCTTTAAGCGAAGTTCCTGATGTAAATACTGATTAAGATCCTCTACATAAGCTCTGTCAATCTGAGATGCAGGTACAAAACCCCGGGTTCCAACATCTACGACTAGACCACCCTTAACAACTTCTACTACTTTAGCATTAATAATAGTTCCTTCTTCTTGAGCTTTGGCTAGTTTCTCATAAGCCTCATCCTCTATGGCCCGCCGACGGGAAAGAATAATATTTCCTTCCTTATCCTCTTTGATTACCTCAACTAGCAATTCATCCCCTTCGTTAACTAGCTCCCGGGGATCAACTTTACTATAGGCCAATTCATTGGCGGGGATAATACCTTCTGATTTTCCGCCAATATCAAGGAGCACTTCATCACTGGTTATCTTTACGACTGTCCCCTTAACCAGATCCCCCCGTTGGAAACTGCGAATATCGAACTCACCTTCCAAACCGGACATTTGTTCTACCGCCTCATTCTCGGTATTCGCCACAGTTTCCTTTTCCTCCTGGACTTCTGCCATCATTGCGTCTTTGATTTCTTCCATTCTTTTTTTTACCTCCTCGACTATCCAGGCAGGGGTCGATGCCCCGGCCGATATTCCTATGCTATTTTTTCCCTTAAACCAGTCTGTTTGAATCTCAGAAGCGCTTTCCACCAAATAACTGGGAACATTATTATTCTGACAAATCTCCCACAGTTTTCGGGTATTAGAGCTATGTCTACCACCAATAATAATCATCAGATCTACTTTTTGTGATAACTCTGCTGTTGCCTGTTGACGACTCCTGGTGGAATAACAGATAGTATTCATTACTCGTAATTCTTTCGCCCGTGGCTTTAAATAATCTACTAATTCCTGAAATCTCTCTTCTTTTTCTGTAGTCTGGGCTAGAACTGCAATTTTTGCATCCAAATCGGTATGTTCTAATTCCCGCCAAGATTTAACAACTCTAGCTGTATGGCCACTCCAAGCACATATTCCTTGTACCTCCGGATGGGTTTCATCTCCAAGGATAATTAGCTGATAACCATCTGCTACGGCTTGGGCAGCATATTGTTGTGCTTTGGCCACGAAAGGGCATGTTGCATCCACAAGCTGGCAGTTTTTTTCTTTCAGCTCCTGATAGACTTCTGGACCTACACCATGAGTTCGGATTAAGACAGTCTGCCCCAAATCAATATCTTCAGCTGTAACATCAGAAATACCTAATTTACTGAGACGATCAACCTCCTGAGAATTATGAATTAAAGGGCCGTATGTAAGTAAACTTCCTTCCTTAGCTTTGTCCTCTGCCATATCAATGGCCCTTTTCACACCGAAACAAAAACCGCTATGTTCCGCTACCAGAATTTTCACAAAGTCTACATCCTTTACATCCTAACTTAAGCAACAAGTTATTTATATCAAAAAAATCCACACTATGCAATATTCTCTTCTGTTTCAGATAGAAGCATTTGTACTTGTTCATGACAATCTTTGGTAACCTGTGTTAATATCTCTTCACCAATTTTTCCTCCGTAGTATTCAGGATATACCAAAGGTTTACCGATTCGAACGGTAATTGTATTAAAAATTATCCGCTGGGTTCCTTTCATGGCAACAGGAATTATGGGAACCCCAGCCCTCAAGGCAAAAAGAGAAGCTCCCGGCAAAAATTCCCCCAACTTGCCCGACTTATAGCGGGTACCTTCAGGAAATATTCCCAGCAACTTACCTTCATCTAAATGTTTGGCCGCCGTACGCAGTGTAGTACGATCAATCTTTCCCCTTTTAACTGGGAAAGCCCCTAACACTTTTATTAGTCCTTTAAGTCCCCAGATCCTGAAAAGTTCCTCTTTGGCCATAAAATGAACCGGACGCTTTACGGAACAGGCAACAATTACCGGATCAGCATAACTAATATGATTGGCTATTATTACAGCCGCTCCTGTCTCCGGGACATTTTCCGCCCCTTCCACCTTCCACCGATTAAAAATTTTCAGATAAGCCCGAACAATTACCCAGGCTATTCTATAGAATTTCATGCTCTGACTCCTTTACTTTGCTTCCCAGTAACTCAACAATTATTTCTACTACTTCTTCTAATGTTTTATCGGTAGTATCAACAGTAATTGCATCATCTGCCACACTAAGAGGACTTGTATTTCTAGTACTATCAGTTTTATCCCGTTCTTGCATTTCTGCCTTAACATCTTCTAAGCTTTCAGAAAAACCTTTAGTCAACAATTCTTTATATCTGCGTTTTGCCCGCTCATCCAGAGTAGCGGTCAAAAATATCTTCAAATCCGCTGAGGGCAATACTACCGTGCCAACATCACGGCCATCCATGACCACATTATGGTTTTCGGCCATTTCTCTTTGCTTATGTACTAAAGCTGTTCTAACCTTAGGGAGTTTGGCTACCAGAGAAACATTTTGGTTTATTAGCGGTTGGCGGATCTCCTCACTGACAAGATCCCCGTTTAAAAAAACCTGTTGATTACCGTCTTCACTCCGCGACAGTTCAATCCTGCTTTCTTGGGCTAGATTAGCCAAACTTTCCTCATCAAAAAGGGGGACCCCTTGCCTGAAGGCTGCTAAGGTTACAGCCCGATACATCGCTCCCGTATCAATATAGAGATAGCCAAGTCTATCGGCTAATATTTTCGCAATTGTGCTTTTGCCTGCTCCAGCAGGGCCATCAATGGCAATCTGAATAGAAATCATCCCTTTCAAGAATCACTTCAACTGTTATTCTAGCATATTTTCTAGGTTAATTCTTTCCCCGGGAGCAAAAGCTGATTTCATTCGGCTCAATTGGGCCATTAATCTACTAAACCTGGCTGGTGTTATGGATTGTTCCCCATCTGAGAGAGCCTCAGATGGATGTTGATGTACTTCAATCATTACGCCATGAGCCCCTAAGGCATATGCAGCCCTGGCCAAAGGCGTAACTAAGAACCATCTACCACTACCGTGGCTGGGATCAATTATTACCGGCAAATGTGACAAGACTCTCACTGCAGCTACACCGGCCAAATCAGGGGTGTTACGGGTATAATTCTCAAAGGTACGGATTCCTCTCTCACAAAGCACTACCTGATTATTACCTTCCTGCAAAATATATTCAGCTGCCGCCAACCATTCTTCCAAAGTTGCTGCTAATCCACGCTTTAACATTATAGGTTTTCCCGTACAGGCAGCTTCACGTAAGAGAGAATAATTCTGCATATTCCGGGCTCCAATCTGGATGATGTCAGTATGAGACGCCACCAAATCCAGATCTCGGATATCTAAAAGCTCTGTGACT
The DNA here is from genome assembly GCA_033809185.1 of Clostridiaceae bacterium. Classification (GTDB taxonomy): domain Bacteria; phylum Bacillota; class Peptococcia; order DRI-13; family JAPXME01; genus JAPXME01. The sequence continues at coordinate 3,550 of JAPXME010000063.1, read as the reverse complement.
ATTGGTAGTCCTAACTCTTTCCGGACCTCTGCTAATAATTTCAGCCCTTCTTCTTCCAAACCTTGAAAGGAATAAGGCGAGGTCCGTGGTTTATAAGCTCCGCCTCGCAAAATAGTCGCCCCGGCTTTTTTAACCTCTTGAGCAATAGTAAATAATTGTTCCCTACTTTCTACGGCACAAGGACCGGCAATTACCTGAAAGCTATCTCCGCCAATAAGCACTCCAGCTACATCCACAACCGTATCCTGTTTTTGATATTCCCGACTCACCAGTTTATAAGGCCTTGCTGACAATTTTATCACCGTCCTGCACGGTCAGGTCTCAACCGTACTGCTTCATTAAGATATATATGTTGCAAATTCTCGGGAGAATCAAGATAAGCCTGAATCAAGACCCTAATACAGTAGGGTATACCATGAGGCACATCAGCCTCAACAGAACCGAGTAAAGCAACCTGATTCCAGCCTAGATTACGACAAGCTTTAGACGGGAATTCCGCTGTAAGATCCGGCGTCGTGGTAAAAATAATACTAACAACCTTGTCCTCAGTCAAGTTGTTTTCTTTAATTAACTCTAGCATTAACTTTTCTGTTTCTTGCAAGATGGCTGTAGCTGTATTTTCAGTAGTGGTAGTAGCACCTCTTATTCCGTATAATCTCATCTTACTCACTCCAAATAAGCCGCGGCTCTGTGACTTAAACCTATAGCCACTTCGTCCAAATGTAAGAGCCCTACCCCTAAAAATACAGCCACACTAATGTGATCATACTGGCGAGCGATACCTATCTTACCGCCTATATTCAAACCTAAAGCTTTAGGCATAATCTGAGCTAAAGCCTCTTTGGTAGCTCCGGCTACAGCTCCTTCATCAGAGTGGTTTTCTTTAATTACATTTTCTCTTTTTGCCGCCACAATTGCTCGTTCAATTATTTTTTTGATCGAGGCAATATACTCCCCGCCTACATCAACGGCAACTGTGCGAATACCCAATTCTGCATATTCATGCTTGATCTGGTTTTCTTCCTCCCTACTTTCAGAAAGAGCCATTTTTATTGCAGCGGCAGCAATCTTTCTAGATCCGAAATTCACGACTACCATCTCCTCTTTACCTCATTATTCAATAACCACAGGATCAAAATACAAAAGTCCTGTTCCGTTTACTTGGCTTTGAAGCTTGGGTTCCGCAATATTCGGTGTCGTCTTAGTAATTTGCACTGTAACATCATAAGAATAAGGGTTATTGATTACTAAGATATCACCTTGTTTGACATTTAAGGTTAGGTTGTTTTTTGTAAAAGAACCTACTTCTTTCCCATTTATAAGAACTGTAACACCCGGTAAACTAATAAACTCCTGCAAAGTTATACTTAGAGAGGCCCAGGGAGCGGGAGAAATCCCATCAGCCAGCTGGATAATTTCCTCCTCAGCTACAGACCCACCTTCTATCCGCAGAGCATAGTTAAAATAAACTCCTACACCGGGTACCAGAGCAAAACAAGCCTGAACGGCCACTACTAATATGAGGAGTACAACTACTAATCCAGACAAATACTTATCTACTAAGCTAGCAAACACAGAGATCTTATGCACCTATGACCTACTTCCTTCTAAAGTTTATGATAAGTTCTACTATCAATAGCTTATCCAAGAGGAAAAGGCCTTAAGCAGCTGCTGTTATGATAAAATCTCTTCCAAAGCTTTACAAAACTGAACCATTTCAGTTTCTGTCCCAATAGTGACCCGCAAATAATTATTTATCCGGGGCAAGGAATAATGCCTGACCAAAATCCCTTTTTCCCGCAGCCGTTGAAACAGCTCTTCCGCAGGCACCTGGCTATGACTAATAAACACGAAATTAGTAAGAGAATCTATCACCCTAAAACCAAGGCGGCGCAAAATAGGAACCACAGTTTCCCTGGTCTTAATAACCTTTTGTCTAGTTTCCTCAAAATAGGCTTGATCCTTGATGGCAGCAATTGCCCCTACTTGGGCCAAACGATCTAAAGGATAAGAGTTAAATGAATTTTTTATCCTATTCAAAGCCGTAATTAGATCCTTGTGCCCACAAGCAAAACCTACTCTCAAACCAGCCAGAGAACGAGATTTGGAAAAGGTCTGAATTACTAGAAGATTAGGATATTCTTGTATAAATTTCAGGGCTGATTCCCCGCCAAAATCTATATAAGCCTCATCGACTATTACTACACACTGAGGGTTAGCCATAATGATTTGGCGGATGTCACTTAAGGGTAAGAATTTACCAGTCGGAGCATTAGGATTAGCCAAAATAATTCCTCCAGCCTCTCCGCTACAGAGCTTTTCTAACTGAATATTAAAGTTCTCATCCATATCTACAGTATGATAATCCAGATTATAAAGGGAGGCATAGACAGGATAAAAGGTATAAGTTATCTTAGGAAAAAGGATTTCTCTACCAGGGTCAAAAAAAGCCTGAAAGGCAAAGGCTAAGACTTCATCAGAGCCATTACCACAAAAAACCGCATCCACATCTAGCCCATAATACTCAGCGATAGTCTGTCTTAGCTCAAGACACTCCGGATCCGGATAAAGGCGAAGACTATCATTGCTTTTTTCTTTAATAGCTTTTAGCACAGAAGGAGCAGGAGGATAAGGGTTTTCATTAGTGTTTAGCTTTATAAAGCTCTGTCCTCGTGGTTGCTCGCCCGGAGTATAGGGCTGACAACTATGTACTGCGCGACTCCAATATTTACTCATCTGATACTCTCCTCTACTAATTCACCCGATACATATTACATTTTAGTTGTAGCATAATAAGTAAGAGGCCCACCCATCAACGCAATCGAAGATTGCTGATGGGTCCGGGAACCTTGTTGTATTCACAATAAAAAATAAGAAAGGGGAAAAATCATGAATCAGCAACAACATATCCATTGTATCATTGATAACTGCCACTATTGGGCTCAGGGCAATAAGTGCCATGCTAACGAAATTTTAATTACAACTGATAGTTTTGGTGCTTCTCAGCCTGATAATATCGATTGTAACATGGCCTCTCAATTATCCCCAGCAAAAGCAAATACCTGTATGGAGACTTGTTGCAAAACATATGTACAAAAGGGTTCAAATCAGATCAAAGTAGACAGTGTCAAGAAGCTTAACTAGTTAAGCTAATATTACGATATCCCTTAGCTGTACACCTTAGTATACCATATTAGGTTACAACTTCATACAACAGAGAAAGCCCCCTTTTCAGTTGATACGCACTTCTTCAAGTAGTCCAGAAATTCCTACTTTCTGGTCTATATAAAAAGGAGCATATCAATTTAATAAGGGGGTTTTGTTCACTTTTTCAATTCAACAGAATAAATTGTTTTTTAATAGACTAAATTAATCCAGATCGGTAATATTTACCGTTACTATTTTACTATCATAAACTTTGAGAAAACCGAGAATTGCCGCACAGAAGGCATAAGGCTTCTCGTATGGTAGGCAGTGAGCCGCACCTTGTACTTCAATAAGGCTAGCATTCTCCCCAATATTTTCGGCAATAAACCTCTGGTACTTAGGT